>NZ_JBBCJO010000001.1:300000-407503 GCF_037190085.1 Gemmatimonas aurantiaca | reverse complement strand
CACGCTGGTGACCACGCCGGCGCGGCGCGCGATGATCACCGCGCCGGAGTCGACGGCCACCGTGGCTTCGAGCCCCGTGCCCACCAGCGGCGTGCGCGGGTTGAGCAGCGGCACGGCCTGACGCTGCATGTTCGAGCCCATGAGCGCGCGGTTGGCGTCGTCGTGCTCGAGGAACGGAATCAGCGCCGCGGCGATGGAGACCAGCTGCTCCGGCGCCACGTCCATGTAGTCGATGTTCGCCGGCGGTTCGAGCGGCAGGTCACCGCGCTTACGCGACAGCACCAGATCCTCGACGAACGTGCCGTCGGGATTGAGCTTGGCGTTGGCCTGCGCGATGATCGCGTCCTCTTCGCGGTTGGCGTCGAGCCACACGATCTCGCCCGTCACACGGCCTTCCTTCACCACGCGGTACGGCGTCTCGATGAAGCCGAGATCGTTCACGCGGGCGAAGCAGGCGAGCGACGTGATGAGGCCGATGTTCGGACCTTCCGGCGTTTCGATGGGGCACATGCGGCCGTACTGCGAGTAGTGCACGTCTCGCACTTCGAAACCGGCGCGCTCGCGCGTCAGACCGCCCGGGCCGAGCGCCGAGAGACGACGCTTGTGCGTCAGTTCGGCGAGCGGGTTGGTCTGGTCCATGAACTGCGACAACTGCGACGATCCGAAGAAAGCCTGGATCACCGCCGACACCGTGCGGGCGTTGACGAGATCGTCGAGGCTGATCTTCTCGGGATCGGTGTTGATCGACATGCGCTCCTTGACCAGACGCGCCATGCGCGAGAGGCCGACGGAGAACTGGTTCGCGATCAGCTCACCCACCGAGCGGATGCGGCGATTGCCCAGCTGATCGATGTCGTCCACATCGCCGCGGCCCTCGTGCAGCTCGACGAGCTGGCGCATGATCTCCACGAAGTCTTCCTTCGTGAGGACCGTGGTGCTCATCGGCGTGTTGAGGCGCAGACGCTGGTTGATCTTGTAGCGGCCCACGCGACCGAGGTCGTAGCGCTTGGGCGAGAAGAACAGCCGTTCGAGCGCCTGCTTGGCCGTTTCGCGGTTGGGCGCATCACCCGGACGGAGCAGCGCATAGATCTGCTTGAGCGCTTCCTCTTCCGCCTTGGTGGGGTCCTTGGCGAGGGTGTTCTTGATGAGCGTCGACTCGGCACGACCCGAGGCGACGAACACGAACACCTTCACGATGTCGGCCTTGCGGATGCGCTTGATCACCGCGTCGGTGAGCTGCGTGTCCTTCTCGGCCACGACCTCGCCCGTGTCCTGATCGACGACGTCGCGCGCCAGCGTGCGGCGCACTTCGCGCTCGCCGCGGTCGATCGCGTCCTGTTCGTCGCGCAGGTCGATCTGCGTGTACGAGGCGAACACCTTCACCGTCTTCACGCCCTGCCGCACGAGGCGGTTCAGCACTTCCTCGGTGAGTTCGTCGCCTTCGCGCACCAGCAGCTGGGCTTCGGAGCGTTCGCGCTCGGCCTTGGCCTTCTTGGTCTTGGGCTTGGGCGCATCCGCGGCCGTGACTTCGCCCTCGAGCGTGATGTCCTCGGCGATGATCGCGCCGAACACTTCACGCTGGTCGTTGCGCGTCTCACGCTTCTTCATGAGATCGAGATCGCGCTCGGCGAAGAAGAGGCGCAGGATGTCGCGGTTCTCCCCGTACCCGAAGGCGCGCAGCAGCGCCGTGGCGGGGAACTTCTTCTTCTTGTCGATGTGGACGTAGATCACATCGTGGATGTCCACGGTGAACTCCACCCACGAGCCACGGAACGGAATGATCCGCGACGAGAGCAGGCGCTGGCCGTTGGGGTGCGTGCTCTCTTCGAACACGACGCCGGGCGAGCGATGCAACTGGGAGACAATGACGCGTTCGGCGCCATTGATGACGAAGGTGCCGAGCTCGGTGAGGAGCGGCAGTTCGCCGAGATAGACTTCCTTTTCGATGATGTTCCGGGGGCGCTTGCCGTCGCCGGTATCCTCGAAGATGACCAGTTGGAGGGTGGCCTTGAGCGGGGCCGAGTACGTCATGTCGCGCTCGATGCACTCGGCGACCGTGTACTTCGGTTCACCGAGGCTGTACCGGACGAACTCCAGCGAGAAATTCTCGTGGACGTCCGTGATCGGGAACAGGTCCTTGAAGACGCGCTCGAGGCCGACGTCCTCGCGCTCCTGCTGAGCGGCATCCAGTTGCAGCAGCGACTCGAAGGCGCGCGTCTGGATGTCGAGCAGGTGGGGCATATCCATGCCCGTCTCGAGCTTCGCGAACGAGATCTGGTTCATCATATCCTTGTGGGGCTCACCCTCGTGCGGGGTGCGCACAATCCGGGAAACCGGAGGCGCAAAGCGCTCCGTCCCCGACGGCGCCAGTCACGGTTTCGTGACCGGCGCCCCCGGGGAGGAGCGATACAACGACGGAACTGCGGAGTGTCGACGTAGAGACTGGCCTGGGCCGGACTTTACTTGACTTCGACGCCAGCGCCTTCGGCCTCGAGCTTGGCCTTGATCTGCGCGGCTTCGTCCTTCGACACGTTTTCCTTGAGCGTCTTCGGCGCGCCATCGACCAGGTCCTTGGCTTCCTTGAGGCCCAGGCCGGTCAGCTCGCGCACGACCTTGATGACCTGGATCTTCTTGGCGCCGGCTTCCTTGAGGATGACCGTGAATTCGGTCTGCTCTTCGGCCGCGGCCGCCGGGGCCGCCGCACCGCCGCCGCCGCCCGCGGCAACCG
The DNA here is from genome assembly GCF_037190085.1 of Gemmatimonas aurantiaca. Taxonomy (NCBI): domain Bacteria; kingdom Pseudomonadati; phylum Gemmatimonadota; class Gemmatimonadia; order Gemmatimonadales; family Gemmatimonadaceae; genus Gemmatimonas; species Gemmatimonas aurantiaca. The sequence continues at coordinate 404,775 of NZ_JBBCJO010000001.1, read as the reverse complement.
CGGCGATGGTGACGTTGAACTTCTCCTTGAACGCTTCGATGAGCTCGGACAGCTCGATGACGCTCATCGCGCCGATCGCGTCGAGGATCTCGTCCTTGCTCAGAGTCGTGTTAGCCATGGTGGTACTTTCTCCGTATCTCCCCCAGGGAGCCTGGGGCGTGTGATCAGACAAACGCCTTTCGGCGTACGCCTGGGGAACTCAGTTGGAGCCTTCGAGTTGCGCCTTGCGGGCGTCGAGGGCGAGGGCGAACATCATCGGGATGCTGTTGAGGTAGCCGGCGAAGATCGAGAGCGCGTCCTCGCGCGTCGGCAGGGCGGCCAATTTCTTGACCATCGCCTCGTCGACCGCGTTGCCCTCGTAAATGCCGCCCTTCACCGCGGGCTTCTGGTCGTTCTCCTTCGCGAAGTCGGAGAGCACCTTGGCCGCCGTGATGGCGTCCTTCGCCACCACCACCCCCGTCGGACCTTTCAGACGCTGGGCCACCAGCCCGCTCTCGTTGACGGCACGGAGCGCCAGCGTGTTCTTGATCACGACGTACTCGACACCGGCCTTCTTCAGGCGGCGGCGCAGGTCCGTCATGCGCTTCACGTTCAGACCCGTGAAGTCGGTGTAGTAGAGCGCCTGCGCGCCGGTCAACTGCGCCTTCAGGCTGTCCACCAGGATCTGCTTGTCGCTCTGCTTGGCCTTCGGCTTGCCTTTCATGGTGACGTCTCCCTCTTACCGGAACGGCGTGGTGTCGATGGTGACGCCAGGACCCATGGAGCTCGAGATCGCGACGTTGCGGATGTACAGACCCTTCGCCGCGGCCGGCTTCGCACGCACGATGGTATCCATCAGTGCGGAGAAGTTGGTCTCGAGCTGCTCGGGCGCGAACGACACCTTGCCGATCGGGGCGTGCACATTGCCACCCTTGTCGACGCGGAATTCGATCTTGCCGCCCTTCGACTCGCGGACCGCCTTGCCCACGTCGAACGTGACGGTGCCCGCCTTCGGGTTCGGCATGAGACCGCGCGGACCGAGGACACGACCCAACTGGCCGATCTGTCCCATCTGGTCCGGCGTGGCGATCATGACGTCGAAGTCGAGCCAGCCATCCTTGATCTTCTGGAGATACTCGGTTCCCACGAAATCGGCGCCGGCGTCCTGCGCTTCCTGCACCTTGGCACCGGCGGCGATGACGAGCACGCGCATCGTCTTGCCGGTCCCTTCCGGAAGCACCACCGTACCGCGCACGACCTGATCGGCGTGACGCGGATCGACCCCGAGACGGATCGCGACTTCGACGGTCTCGTCGAACTTCGCGAACGCCATCTGCTTCACCAGGGCGATCGCCTGCTTCGCCTCATACGACTTGCCGAGTTCGCGACGCTCGCTCGCGCCGCGGTACTTCTTCCCGTAGGTCTTCATGAGGCTCAATCCTTCACCGTGATGCCCATCGACCGCGCGGCTCCGGCGATCATCGCCACCGCACTTTCCATGGAATCACAGTTGAGGTCGGGCATCTTGGCCGTCGCGATCTTCTCCAGCTGCGCGCGGCTGATGCTGCCCACCTTGACCTTGTTCGGCTGACCCGAGCCCTTCTCCACGCCGAGCTCCTTCTTGATCAATTCCGCCGCGGGCGGCGTCTTGAGAATGAAGGTGAACGACTTGTCCGCGTAGATCGTGACCTCGACGGGGATGATCATATCCCCGCCCTGCGTGCGAGCGTTGAACTCCTTGCAGAACCCCATGATGTTGATACCCTGGGGACCGAGGGCCGTACCTACCGGGGGCGCCGGGTTCGCCTTGCCTGCAGGAATCTGCAGTTTGACGAATCCAGTGACCTTCTTGGCCATGCGACTTCCTCATCGCGAGTTCCACCCGCGGACCATCCGCGCGTGGTCTTGCTGCCACGGTATTTCACGTCGTGTGGTGGCGACGGACTGCCAACAGCGTTTCGGGTTCAGGGTTCGCGGTTTGGGGACGCCAAACCCTGAACACCGAACCCGGAACGGCTTCTCCTAGTACCCGCGGAGCTGGAGGTAATCCAGCTCCACCGAGGTCGGCCGGCCGAACAGGCTGACCGACACCCGGACCTTCCCCTTGTCGGGGAGGACTTCCTCGACCGTGCCATTGAAGTCGGCGAACGGCCCTTCGCTGATCGCCACCGCCTGTCCCACGAGGAACGGAATCTCCTCGCGCACCGGCGTTTCATCGGCCGGATCCGCCTGCCCCAGCAGACGACGCACTTCGTCGTCCCGCAGCGGCATCGGATCCTTGTCCTTCCCCACGAACTTGATCACGCCCTGAATGGCGTTGATCTCGTGGAGCGTATCCTGACTGGCCACCATCTCCACGAGCACGTAGCCCGGGAAGATCTTGCGTTCGACGGTGACCTTCTTGCCGTTCTTGATTTCCACCACATCCTGCGTCGGCACGAGCGCCTGGCGAATGAGACGGTCCTCGGGCTGCGCCGGATCCATGTCGATCTTCCGCTGGATCAGGCGCTGCACCTTGTTCTCGTGGCCGGACGTGGTCTGGATCGCGTACCAACGGTGCTCGAGTATCGACACGGTCATGGGTGCGGACTCAGCCCCCGAAGAGCATGCTCGGCAGACGCACCAGCAGCGCCTGCAGCGCAACGTCCACCAACCCGATCACGGCACCAAGGACCAGCACGAAGATGAGGATCTGGATCGTCGACTGCTGCAGCTGCGCGCGGTCGGGCCAGGTCACTTTCTTCATCTCGGCGACCACTTCATGGTAGAACGTGACCAGCCGCGTGCCGACTCCCGGGCGGTTCACCTCGACGGGAGCAGTCATGACTACTTGGTTTCCTTGTGCGTCTGATGCTTGTTGCAGCGCGGGCAGTACTTCTTCCACTCCACGCGCTCAGGATGAAGACGCTTGTTCTTCATCGTGAAATAATTGCGGTTCTTGCACTCGGTGCACCCGAGGATGATCTTCTCGCGCGGCATGATCCGGCTCCGTACTGCGTTCTGCTGCGTTTATGCGTGCTGCTGCGTTACGTGCGACTGTAGGTCCAGCACTGTGTTCTGCGATATCCCGCAGAGTTCTGCGATATCCTGCAGACACCCAGTCCCGGGATTTGGCCGGTACGGGGTGAGCCTTGCAACGTAGCGCGGTCCGACGCCACCCGCAAGTCACGGGCCCGCGCTGTCCACACGACCCGCCAAAGACCCGCAAGTGCCGCGCTGATGGGCGCTTAGTCCCTTGCGCTCCGCGCCCGAAGCGCCGCCGAAGATCCGCGCAAGAGAGCGTCGGCCCTGCTCCGCCAGCCCCCGCTACCGGGGCTGGCCGCCCAGCCCCAGCCAGCGCTCCAGCGCCTCCCGACGGGTCCGGCTCACCCGCAACCGGCCGCCGCCCTTGAGCAGCACCTCCCCGTCGCCTCCCGCCCCGCGCCGCAGCCCTTCCACCCGGTCCAGTCGCACGATCACCGACCGGTGAATCCGCAGGAACCGCCGGGGATCGAGACGATCCTCCAGCGACTGCATCGACTCCCGGACCAGGTGACGCCGCCCCGCCACCACCAGCTCGGCGTAGGGACCGCTGGCCAGGATATAGTCGATGTCCGCCACCGCGATCGGCCGGATGGTCCCCTGCTCCTCCACCGCGATCCGCTCCAGGTAACCCCCGGCCGGCCCCGGAGTTTCAACCGGCGGCTCGGCGGTCGTCCCCAGCACGTCTAGCAGCCGGGCCCGCATGGTCGCCAGATCATTGAGGGCCACCAGCCGCCGGGCCCGCTGCAGCGTCTCGGCAAACCGGTCGTCGTCGAACGGCTTGACCAGAAAATCCAGCGCCGCCAGCCGGAACGCTTCCACCGCGTGCTGGTCATACGCCGTCGCGAAAACCGTCGCCGGCATCGACTCGGGGCCGATCTGCCGCACCACATCCAATCCCGACAGCCCCGGCATGCGGATGTCCAGGAACACCAGATCGGGGCGCAAGGCCCTGATACGCTCCACGGCCTCCACGCCGTCGGCGGCCTCTCCCACCACGTCCACGTCGGACTGGGCTTCCAACAGGTCGCGCAACCGGAGCCGGTTGAATTCCTCGTCGTCGACGATCAGCACCCGCAACCGCGTATTGGGATGGCTACCGGCATGAGTATGGGCAGGGGTAGTGGCGCTCACGACACCTCCCCGGCCAGCGGAATGCGGACCTCGGCGACCGTGCGGTCCTCCATCCGTCGCAATTCCAGCGAAGCCTCCTGTCCATACAATTGCGTGAGACGGGCCCGCGTATTGGCGAGTCCGATGCCGTGCCGCGCGCCGACCTCGTCGTCTTCATCGTCGAACACCGAGGCCGAGGCGCCGCGCGAGGCACTGCGCAGCGCGCGGCGCACGGCGTCGTCCGCATCGGCTGCTTCACCGAACCCTTCGCCGCTGCCGTTGTCGCACACCCGCAGCACGAGGTCGTGTCCATCGCGCGATACCGACACCTCCACACGCCCCGGCGTACGCAGCGGTTCGATCCCGTGCCGCACCGCATTCTCGGCCAGCGGCTGCAGCAGGAAGCTCGGCACGAACACATCGAGCAGCGATTCGTCCACCGTCTGCGAAATCTCCAGGCGCGATCCGAATCGCATGCGCATGATCTCGAGGTACGCGCCCAGCAGGGCGAGTTCCTGCCGCAACGTGATTTCCTGACGGCCGCCGGTCTCGAGACTCGCCCGCAACAGTTCACTCAGACGGGCGATCATGCGGCGTACGCCTTTGGGATCCCGGTCGACGAGTGAGGAAATGAGATTGAGCGTGTTGAACAGAAAATGCGGATCGATCTGCTGCCGCAGTGTGGCCAGTGTCGCGCGTGCCAGTTCGGCCTCCAGGCGCACGGCGCGCTGCTCACGCCACCGCGACTGCAGTGAATAGGCCCGGGCGAGTCCGGCCGCGATCACCGCACCGTACAGCACGGCGTTGTTGGTGAACGGAAACCAGATGGGCGGTCCGCCTCCGCCTGGGCGCGGGGCGTACAACAACGATCGCAGCGCCACGCCGAAGGCGGTCATGACCCCCACCACACCGAGGCCCACGAGAACGAAGCGCAGCAACTCACCGGAGGTCAGGTTGTCCTGCCCTTCCTCCACGGTATGGCCGGCCACCAGTTCGAAAAGTGTGGGCGTGACCAGCGCCCAGCCCACGGCCTCGGCGATGGCCACCCAGAAGATGGTGGCATCGGAGGTGCCGTCGGGGCCGCGGCGCCCACCGAAGAGCAGGTTCACCACGGTCACCACCGCATACAGCAGCCAGAACGCCGCAATGAGCAGCCGCTCGCGCCGCGAGACACGAACCGAGAGCGCGGAGCGCGTGCCCGTCGCCGTCAGGGCCGCAGGCTGAAGATCCGTGGGCATGATCCAGCATACTGCGAGCGCCGCGGGGGGCGCCAGCAGCGGAGGCAAGGGTCGTGAGCGGTTGGGCAGGAGCGATGACGGCGGTGTAGGCCACCGGTCCCATGGGCCACCGGCGGTTCGTGTGCAGCTCCCCGTCGTTCGTGGGTTCAGACCCACCGTTCGGAACACCAGGCGGCGGTTCATGCCAGGGCCATAAACATCCGTCCGGGCCGCCGTCTACCAAGGGTGAGTGGACCGTGCCCCACCGCCGTGGTGTGGGCCCGCGCCGGGCGCCCCCGCCCAATCCACCCTCATCCGAACCACCATGACCAGGTTGATGCAGATCACCGCGGCGACGGTTGTCGTTGCCGCTATCGCCGGTGCCGGCTTCTGGACGATGACCAAGCGTGGCGCCGAAGTTCCGACGTACCGGTTTGCCACCGTGGAGCAGGGTTCCCTGCGCTCGACCGTATCGGCGTCGGGGACACTGAGTGCCGTGAAGACCGTCGAAGTCGGCACGCAGGTCTCCGGGCAGGTGTCCGAACTGCTCGTGGACTTCAATGATCGCGTGAAGAAGGGACAGCTCGTCGCGCGCATCGATCCGATCCTGCTGCGCCAGGCGGTGCAGGATGCCGAGGCGGGTGTGGCCCGTTCGCAGGCCTCGCTGGCGCAGGCGAAGGAAGAGTTCGAGCGTACCAAGACGCTGCACGACGAGAAGATCGTCACCGAAACCGAATACAACACGGCGCGCACCACCTATGCGCTCGCGCAGACCAGCGTGACGTCGGCGCAGATCGCGCTCGAGCGCGCGCGCCAGAATCTCGCCTACACCAACATCTACGCGCCCATCGACGGCGTCGTCATCGAACGCGCCGTCAATCTGGGGCAGACGGTGGCCGCCAGTCTGTCGGCACCGAAGCTGTTCGTCATCGCCAACGATCTCTCGCAGATGCAGATCCTGGCGTCGGTGGACGAAACCGACATCGGCTCCATCAAGGAAGGCCAGTTGGCGGAGTTCACCGTGCAGTCGTTCCAGGACCGCCGGTTCCGCGGCAAGGTGCAGCAGGTGCGCCTGGCTTCGACGACGGCCAACAACGTGGTGAGCTACACGGTGGTGGTGAACGTCGACAATCCCGACGGAGTGCTGCTGCCCGGCATGACAGCCACGGTGCAGTTCATCACCGGTGAAGCGCACGATGTGTTCATGGTGGCCAACACCGCGCTGCGATTCCGTCCCCCGGTGGATTCGACGGCGCAGGCCGCTGGTGGCCGTGGCGCGGGCGCGAGTGCCGCGGGCTCGCCGGCCGGTGCGCCCGCCGGTGCATCGACCGGCGCGCAGGGCGGACAGCGTGGCGGTGCCCCGGGTGCGGGCGGCATGGGCGGTCAGGGCCGCCGGGCCGGCGGTGCGCGCTCCGATGCGGGCACCATCTACACGTTCGAGGCGGGCAAGCTCGTGCCGCATCGGGTGCACACCGGCATCACCGACGGCACGCGCACCGAGATCCGCGGTGAGAGTCTCACCGTGGGCATGCAGGTCGTGATCGGCATCAACGCGGGCGGGAGCGCGGCAACATCCGGCACCACCAGCAGCCCGTTCCAGCAACAGCAGCAGCGCGGTGGCCGTGGCGGTCCCCCGGGTCCCTTCTGATCGGAGGTGACATGACCGAAAAAACCACGCCCGTGATCGAAGTCCGGGGTCTCACCCGGGTCTATCACATGGGCTCGAACGAAGTGGCGGCGCTCCGACAGGTCGATCTCACGGTGATGCCGGGCGAGTTCATCGCCGTCATGGGCACGTCGGGATCCGGCAAGTCGACGCTGATGAACATCCTCGGCTGCCTCGATACGCCCTCCGCGGGATCGTATCTGCTGGATGGCGTGCGGGTGGACGGCATGACGCGCAACGAGCGCGCCGATCTGCGCAATCACAAGCTCGGGTTCGTCTTCCAGGGCTTCAATCTGCTCTCGCGTACATCGGCACTCGACAACGTGGAACTGCCCCTGCTCTACGATCGCCTCGGCCGGCATCGGGACACCAAGGCCATGGCGCGGGCGGCTCTCGAGCGCGTGGGGCTGGGCAAGCGCATGGATCACCACCCCAGCGAACTCTCGGGCGGTCAGCAGCAACGGGTGGCGATCGCCCGGGCTCTCGTGACGAGCCCCACGCTGCTGCTCGCCGACGAACCCACGGGCAATCTCGACACCCGCACCACACTCGATGTGATGGCGCTGTTCCAGCAACTCAACAACCAGGGGATCACCATCCTCCTGGTCACGCACGAACCCGAAGTCAGCCACTACGCCAAGCGCATCGTCGAGATGCGCGACGGCACGATCCGCAAGGATCACCCGGTGGAAGACCGCGGGGACGCCGCCGCCGACCTGGCGGCCTACGACGCGCAGGAGGTGGTGGCATGAAGCTGATCGTACTGCTTCGGATGGCGATGCAGAGCATCGTCAAGAACAAGATGCGCACGTTCCTCACGATGCTGGGCATCGTGATCGGCGTGGCCGCGGTCATCGTGATGGTGGCGATCGGCGCCGGCGCGCGCAGTCAGATCGAATCGCAGATCGCCACGCTGGGCACCAATCTGATCGTGATCACGCCCGGCTCGTCGCAGGCAGGCGGTTCCAATCAGGGCGCCCAGAGCTTCAATCGTCTCACCATCGACGACGTGGACAAGATCCGGCGCGAGGCCACGCTGCTCGCGGGGGTGTCGCCGGTCATCAACACGCGCACGCAGGTGGTCGGTCCCTCGGGCAACTGGCGCACGGAAGTGAACGGCGTCTCCACCGACTTCTTCCGCATCCGCAACTGGACCGTGGAAAGCGGGGTGGAGTTCACGGATGACGATGTGCAGGGCAAGCGTACGGTGGTGATTCTCGGCAAGACGGTGGCCGACGGACTCTTTCCCGACGGGGATGCCGTGGGGCAGCGCGTCCGTCTCGGTCGCACGCCGTTCACCGTCATCGGCGTGATGTCGAAGAAGGGACAGGCGGCCACCGGTACCGACCAGGACGACATCGCGGTCGTGCCCTACACCACGGCGCAGACCCGCATCAGCAATTTCTTCTTCATCGGGTCCATCCTCGCGATGACCAACGATACGAAGCAGATCCCGGCGGCGATGGAAGAGATCAAGGGCATCATGCGCGAATCGCACAGCATCGGCGGGGGCGCCGATGACTTCACGGTGCGCGATCAGTCGGCGCTCGCGACCACCGCCACGAGCACCACGACGGTGATGACCGCGCTGCTGGCAGCCATCGCGTCCATCTCGCTCGTGGTCGGCGGCATCGGCATCATGAACATCATGCTCGTCTCCGTCACCGAGCGCACCCGCGAGATCGGCATCCGCATGGCCATCGGCGCGCGTGGCTCGGACGTGCTGACGCAGTTCCTCGTCGAGAGCGTGGTGCTCTGTCTCATGGGCGGCATCGTGGGACTGCTGGTGGGCATCGGCGGGTCGATGATCGTCGGTCACATCACGGGTTGGCACACCACCACTTCGGTCACCGCCGTCATGATCGCCACGGGCTTCTCCGCCGCCGTGGGCGTCTTCTTCGGCTACTACCCGGCGCGCAAGGCTGCGGCGCTGGATCCCATTCAGGCGCTGCGCTACGAATGAGCGCGCACCGGAGGACATACATCATGCACCCGTTCCACGCGATCCAACGGCGCGGCCTCGCGATCGCCAGCCTCCTCGCGCTCACGGCATCCGGCGCGCTCGCCCAGGGCACTCCGGTGACCATCACGTTCGACGACGCCGTCCGCCTCGCGCTCAAGCAGAATGTCGCGGTGCGGCAGGCCGAGAATGCCGTCGCGACGAGCACGGCCACCGTCCGTCAGCGTTCGGCCGCGTTCCTGCCGTCGTTCTCCGTCAGCACGAACACGTCGGAGTCGTACGGCTACACGTTCAATCAGAACGAAGGGCGCATCGTCGACCAGACGACCACGTCCGTCAATCTGAACGCCAATTCGGCGCTGACCGTGTACGACGGCGGACGCAACACGGCGCAGTTGCGGGAATCGCGGCTCAGCAACGAGGCCAACGATTCCGATCTGACGCGGGCTCGGCAGACCGCCGTCTTCACCGCGGCGGCGGGATTCCTCACGCTCGTGCAGCGGGAGGAACAGGTACGGGTGCAGCGCGACAATCTCGCGGCGCAGATGGCGCAGGATTCGGTCATCCAGCGGATGGTGCGCGCGGGTGCGCGTCCGATCTCCGATCAGTACCAGCAGCAGGCGACGGTGGCGAGTTCACAGTATGCGCTGGTGACGGCGCAGCGCGATCTCGAACTCGCGCGTGTGTCGCTCATCCGGACGCTGCAGCTCGACCCGCGCGGGTCCTATCATTTCATGGCGCCGAGCATTTCCGATTCGATCCGCGTGGTGCGTTTCGATCTCGACAGCCTGCTCACGAAGGCGCTGGGTTCGCGCGCCGATCTCGAGGCGCTCGACACCCGGCTGGAAGCGACGGCTTTCACCATCCGCAACGCCAGCGGCTCGCGTCTGCCGCAGGTGTCCATGAGTCTGGGGTACGGCACGGCGTTCAACTCGGCCAGCAATCTTTCGTTCGGCGATCAGTTCAACCAGCGGCGCAGCGGATCGCTCGGTCTGGCACTGAGTGTGCCGATCTTCGACCGCCGGCAGTCGAGTGTGGCCGCGCAGCAGGCGCGTATCGCGGCCGACAACGCCCGGTTGTCGGTGCAGGACCGCCGTCTGGCCGTCGCCGCCGAGGTACGCGAGGCGTATCTCAATCACACGGCAGCGGTGGAACAGTATGATGCCGCCCGGGCGCAGTACGCGGCCGCGGAACTGGCCGCCAACACGCAGGCCCGTCGGTATGCAGTCGGCGCGGGCACCCTGGTGGAGGTCACGACCGCACGGGCGCAACTCGTGCAGGCGGCCAGTGCCGTCATCACCGCCAAGTACACGGTGGCTTTCCAGCAGTCCACGATGTCGTACTATGTCGGTGACATGACACCCGAAGTGGCATCACTCGCGGCCTTGTCGGGAGCGGCGCCGCGCTAGACAATTTGGTCAGCGGGAGCGGCGTCATCCGGACGTCGCTCCCCGCTTCGTCCTCCGATCCCTCCGACGATGCCGGCCGACCAACTCCCTCCGTCAGAAGCGCTTCTGCAATCGCTGCGCTCGGCAGCCTTTCATGGTTTGTCCGAAGACGAACGCCGGGCTCTCGGCCGTCTGCTGCTGGATCTGCCACTCGTGCGGGACACCGAGCACGAATTCCGTACCGAGAGCACTTTCGGTGACCGCATGGCCGATCGCCTCGCGGGATTCGGTGGGTCGTGGCCCTTCATCAGTCTCTTCGTGCTCGTCATGATCGCGTGGACGATACTGAACACCGTCATCCTCGCGCCGCAGAAGGACGCTTTCGATCCCTATCCGTTCGTCTTTCTGAATCTCATGCTGTCGATGCTGGCGGCTCTGCAGGCGCCGGTCATCCTGATGTCGCAGAACCGTCAGGCCGAACGGGACCGGCTCGAAACGCGCAACGATTACGAAGTGAACCTCAAGGCCGAACTCGAAATCCGGCTCGTGCAGAGTCGCCTCGAAGCCTTGCAGAGTGAGATGGTCGCGCTGCGTCAGACCATGGAACGCACCGCGGAATCACGCACCTCGACCTGAGACGGTCACGTACCGCCCAGGATCTCCTTCGCTCTGACGAGATCGGCGACCGACTCCGCTCCCATCTTCGTCATCACGCGGCCCCGGTGCACCTTCACCGTCTTGAGCGCGATACCGAGTTCGGTGGCGATACTCTTGTTGGGCAAACCCCGCGCAACGCCTTCGAAGACTTCCCGTTCGCGCGCGGTGAGGCGTTCCACACGCTGCCGCACGCCGGCCACCACGCTCCGCCGTGTCGCATGTTCCGCGCAGCGCGCCACGGCCCGCTGCACCGCATCGAGCAATGCCGCCGGATCGGCCGGCTTCTCGAGAAAATCCACCGCACCGCCGCGCATCGCTTCGACACTGACGGGCACCGTGCCGAACGCCGTCACGAAGATCAGCGGGACATAAGCGCCTCGCAGATCGAGCGCCCGCTGCAGATCGAGTCCCGTCAGGCCCGGCATCCGCAGATCCGTCACGATGCAGGAGTACTCACCGACATCGGGCGCTTCGATCAGCGCATTGGCCGAATCGAATCCGCGCACATCGTATCCCTCCAACTGCAGCAGACGCACGAGGGAGATGCGTGCCGCGGCATCGTCATCCACCACCGCGATGACGGCACTCGTCTGCAACACCCCTATCATGCCCGCTGCCGCCGACTCCACCGGGGTCGGCCTGCGATCGTTCTCTTCCATCACGTCACTCCGGATATCGTCATCACCACAACGTTTCTTCCCGGAATGCCGATGCCACGACCTGTGGCGGCACAAGTGAATCGGAATGTTCCGAAGGAGTCGGCACGGACGGGATCCAGAAGGATACGACGGCGCCGCCTCCTGGGAAGCGCCCCAGCCCGATATGTCCGCCATGCGCATCCACCACCCGTCGGGCGATGGCCAGCCCCAGTCCCATGCCGGTTGCCCGGGACGTCACGAATGGCTCGAATGCCGAACGACGCACCTCTCTGGAAAACCCCCGGCCATTGTCCAGCACCGTGATGCGGATGCCCCGCGCGACCGGACGCGCCCGGACGAGGACACGTCCACCCGGCGCACGTCGCACGGCCTCGAGCGCATTCTGCAGCAGATTGACGATCACCTGCTGCAGCAGAACGCGTTCGACCGTGATGGTCGGTGTGCGCTCCGCAATCCGCACCTCGATGGGGACATTGGCTTCACTGTACTCGTGACGCAGCAACAGGAACGCGCTGTCGATTAGTTCGCGAACGGAGAGCGTCTCCCGTTCACCTTTTTCACGTCTGAGGAAACGTCGGAACTCGCGCACGATCTCCGATGCCCGATGTCCCTGCCTGACCACGTCGCGCAACACCGCATCGAGCGCACTTCGATCGACAGCCGCTCCCTGCGGCGCGCGCTCCACCATGCGCCGGGCGACTTCGGCATTGTTCACGATCGCGGCCAACGGCTGTCCGAGTTCATGCGACAGCGAAGCCGTCAATTCACCGGCCACCCCCAGTCTTCCCACCTGCGCCAGCTCACGCTCGTGCCGCGCGGCTTCCTCGGCCGCGTCGCGTCGGGCATTGAGTGTGACTTCCCGCGCCCGGGCCACGGCCTTGAGCGTATTGATCCGCTGACGATAGAACGACATGGCCACGGCCAGGATCCCCATGGCCAACAGGACCCGCAGTGATTGCCGCTCGAGCAACATCGGCCGGACATCCAGCAGCACCGGATGCGCCGCCTGCCAGTAGCCCCCCGGCACGCGCGATTCCAGACGCAGCGTGTACGGTCCCGGTTCATCGGCCACCAGACGCAGTTCGCGATTGATGCCCGCCGGCACCCATTCGGCGTCGCGCCCTTCCAGTCGATACCGGAACTGCACTTCATCGGCAAACCGGAACGTCGGCGCGCTGAAGGTCAGCAGCACGATACGTTCATCCGGCGCGAGTCGAAGACGGCCGTTCTCCACCCGGCGCCGTCCGCGTGAGGTGCGGATCTCGTCGATGCGGACGGTGGACGTCGTCGCCGCCGAAGGAATCTGCCGTTCGTGCACCGTCACCAGTCCGGCCACCGATGCAAATCCGAGAATCTCGGACGCCAGAATACCCGCCGCCGGATATCCGGCGTTGCCTTCGGGCACCCCATCTCCGTCACTCAGCAGACGCACGTCCGGCACATCGATGCTGTCCTGCAGCCAGCGACGCAGTCCATCGCGCGAGAGCATGCTCACACCACGATTGCCCGGCATCCAGAGGCGCCCACGCCGGTCGGGAAGAATCGCCGAGATGGTTTCGTCGACGAGCGGCACGGCGCGCGCGCGCTGGCCCGGGGCGAGAAACCAGAGCCCGCTGCCATACGTGCCGATCCAGATGCCCTGTCCCGATTCGGGCAGCAGCGCTCTCGGTACCGCCCGGGGAACACCCTGCTCCGGTCCGAAGACCTCGAGTGAAGCGCCGCGCCATCGGGTGAGGCGTCCCAACTGTCCGACCCAGATCGCTCCGTCGTCGTCGCGACTCATCGACTCGATGGCGAGATTGGACACCCGATGCCAGGGTGGGACCATGCGCAGGGAATCGTCGGCACCGATGCTGCCGATCCGGCCATCGGACAGACCGAACAGCAGCGTGTCGCCAACGAGCAGCAGGGGCCGCGCGAGATTCAGATTGTCGCCCCACTTCGGCAACGTCCACACACGCTCGCGTCCGTTCGCATCGCGTCGTTTGATCTTGCCATCGTGGCCGAACCACAATGCGCCGCGTCGATCGAGCAGCAGACTCCGCACACACCCGCCGTCGTCGGGGCGGGCGATCGAATCGAGTGCGCGCCCCTGCTCATCGATCAGATAGACATCGGTGCAGCTGCCGGTGACCCAGATGCGTCCACCACCGGCGGGCACCATCGAGGAGACTTCGCGGTGTCGCTCGCCGGCGGGGTTCTCGACGACGCGGACCACGCTCTCGCGCATGGTGAACAGTCCCTGCAGCGTGCCGCCCACGAGCACATCGTCGGGCGTGACGAGCAGCGAAACGATGTCGCTGTTGGTCCGCAATACGAGATCGGGCGTCGAGACGACGGCCTGCGAGGCACCCGTCCGAAAGCGATAGAGCCGGCTGTCGCCGGCCACCCACACGGTGCCGCGCCCATCGGACGTGATGGCATGCACCCGGCCCTCGATGCCGGCCACCCGCTGCAATTCCCGGCCGCGGAGCACATGCAGTCCGTCGGGCTGGCCGACCCAGACATGTCCGAAACGGTCGGCATGCAACGCATAGTTGTTGTCGTCGGCCGGGATCTGCTTCGTGGGGGCGAGCACGACATCGCTGTCCCCCTGCACGCGGACGAGTCCATCAGGGCCGGCATACAACAAGGCCCCTTCCCGATCGATGGCCAGCATCGTGTACGCTTCATGACGCAGTGGCGTCGCGCGCCATCGACCATCGCGGAAGCTGTGAACGCCCCGTCCGCTGCGCATCCAGGTGGTCCCACCGCCATCGATCGCCAGCGCATCCACCCCGTGCAACAAGGGTCCCCGCTGCGACGGCAGCGAATCGAGAAACTGCCCTTCGCGCAGCCGCCCCACGGTGCCCAACGGTGTCCCCACGTACAGCAGACCATTGGACGCGGACAGCAGGGCGGTCACGGAATTCGAGACCAGCATCGGCACGTCGGTGGCCGAATAGCGGGTGACGATCTGCCCATCGAAGCGAAAGAGCCCACCGAAGGTCGCTCCCCACACGTACCCGTCGGCGTCGAGCGCCAGTTCGGTCACCGACCCCTGGGGCAGGCCCTGCTCCACGCCCCATATGCGGGCGCTGACCATGTTGTCCACCGGGTCCACCCGCAGGCGACTCGCGCGCGGCTGCGCACCCACGTCTCCCGCACCCAGGAGAAGTCCCGACAGAAACAGCGCCACCAAAGCCGAAAGGCCGGCGATCAGGCGCGGAAGTCTCGTGACCATGCGGACCCTTATCGCCTGTGTGGTGCGCGCTCGGGGAGGAAACTGTCAATCATGACCGGATCATACTTCCGCCGGATCATTTCCCGCATACTCCAGCCCCACAACACCAAGAGCTCACGACCGGGATCGAACCGGTGACCTCATCCTTACCAAGGATGTGCTCTGCCGACTGAGCTACGTGAGCAGTACAACGAGACACCCAAGCTATCCAATGAACGGGACGCGGACAAGGCGTCAGCCCCGCCCATGCGCAGGGCCGCCCCCCACCGCGACGTTACTTGGGAGGATCGTACTGCGCGGCTTCGGCGCGGTATTTCGACGCCATGGGCCCCTGCCCGATGGAATCATAGGCCACCGCCAGATCACGTCGGGCCGCCTGCAGGAAGCTCACGCCCGGCGCCGCCGCGGCTTTCACGATCGTGTATCCGGCTTCCGACTCCCTGATGCCTTCGCGCCAACGCCCCTGCCGAATGAGCGCCCGCCCCAGCTTGATGTGGGCGATGCCCGTATTGAGATGCTCCTCACCCTGCGCGGCGGCGAAACGGCGCACGACTTCACGAAACCATCGTTCGGCGGCGGGAAGATCCCGGCGCTCCATCGCCACCGTGCCACGGTTGGACAGCGCCACGGCCACCGTGAAATGCGCATCCCCATTGCTGGCCCGGTAGACATCGGCCATGCGGGCGAAATACGCATCGGCGCTGTCGAGCTGTTTGCGGCGGATGGCCACGTTGCCCAGCTCATTCAGGATGCTGGCCACGCTCGGGTGGGCACGCCCCACACTGGCCTCCTGCACCTGGAGCGCCTCCTGCAGCGCCGCGGTGCCTTCCTCCAGGCGATTCTGGAACACGAGCGCCCGTCCGAGCATGGTGCGGGTGGACGCCACCTGCACATGATCCGATCCGAAGTAGCGCTCGGTGATCCCGAGCGCCTCGCGGAACCATCGTTCCGCTTCCACGTACCGGCCACGATCGAATTCGGTGGCTCCCAGATTCACCATGGTGCTGGCCACACGGGGATGAAATGCCCCGGCATACCGCCGCACACGGGCCAGGACGTTCCGGTTGAGTGAATCGGCCCGATCGTAGGCGCCCGTGTAAAATGCCACGTCGGCCTGATCACCCAGGATATCCGTGACGAGCATGGGATCGGGGTGACCGGGCGGCACACTGCGCAACGCGGCATCGAGTGTCGTGCGCGCCGAGTCGTATTGCCCCTGCAACACCTGACGCCGGCCCCGTAGATCGAGGAGATGCGCTTCGATGGCCGCTTCAGCCTGACGTCGATTGTTGCCACGCAGCCAACCGAGTCCACCTCGCCGGCCGGGGTCATGCGCCGCGACCAGCGCGCCGGCTTCATCGAGCAGCGAGTCGGCGTCCGCATATTTCGCCTGCTCGAGACGCAGATCGGCGCGCGCGAGGAAGGCATCGGCAACGGCAATGGTATCGCCGGCCTGCTGCAATGCCGCAATGCCCGCCCGCACCAGAGAATCCGCGCGGTCGTAGTTGCCGAGGGCCCGTTGGATCCGGGCCAGCGCCACGAGCAGATCGCCCTGCACCAGCGGATCGCGTTCGAGCATCGTCGCCTGCCGTTCCCCGCGTTCGATGACGGTGGTGATCCGGAGACTGTCGGGCGGCGCCCCTTTCTCGTTGCCGGTGAACAGCGCCAGCAGAAACTGCTGCAACTCCTCGCGTCGATGCAATTCCGCACGGGCCGCATCCCGTGCGTGCGCGATCTGTGCCACGAACGCCGTGCCGAGGATCGTCACCAGCAACACGGCGGCCGCGGTGACGATGACGGCCCGCGATCGCCGCCTGAGGAATCGGGCGGCACGATACGACAGACTGTCGGGATGCGCTTCGAGCGCTTCTCCGTGACGGAAATGCTGAATGTCCCGGCGCAGAGCATCGATCGTGCGATAGCGTCGCGTGACATCCTTGTGCATGGCCGTCGCGCTCAGCAGATCGAGATCGGCCCACTGCGCCCGTCGTATCGACGACACCCACGACGATGTCCGGCGCTGCGCCACCACCGACAGTCGTTCCGGCTCCTGCTCCACGATGGTGGTCATCGCTTCGCCGGGTGTCGATCGTGAGAGATCGAACGGCAGACGTCCCGCCACCAGTTGATAGAGCATGACGCCCAGCGCATACACATCGGTGTAGACGCCCACCGGATCGCCGCGCACCTGTTCGGGCGCGGCATAGGCCGGTGTCATGAGTCGCAACTGGGATTGTGTGGTGGTGTCGTGCGGGGCCGCGTCGTGCACAGCCGGATCGTGCGTCGCGGTATCGTCGCGGGCCGTGAGCAACTGCTTGGCGATACCGAAGTCCAGCAGCTTCACATCGCCGCCATCGGTCACCAGCACATTCGACGGCTTGAGATCCCGATGCACGATGGCGTGTTCGTGCGCGTGCTGCACGGCATCACACACGCGCTCCAGCAGAGCGAGTCGCGCATCGAGATCGAGCCCGTGCCGTTCACAATAGACGTCCAGCGGCTCACCGGGCACGTACTCCATGGCGAACCAGGGCGTCCCGTCGTCGAACGTGCCGGCATCGAACAGTTGCGCCACACCGGCATGCGTGAGGCGCGAGAGGGCCTGCTGCTCGGCCAGAAAACGGGCGCGGCGGGCCGGCGACAGCGCACCATCGCGCAGGACCTTGAGCGCCACGGGCCGTGGCAGATCCTCGCGTTCCGCACGATACACCACCCCCATGCCCCCTTCGCCGAGCAGCGTGCGGAGACGATAGGGACCGATCGTGCGATCGAGATATCCCGTCGAGGAATCGATGAGCCGGGCCGCGACCTCCTCGAGGGGGCGATCGATCAGGCCGGCCGGCGCGCGGTCGGCCTGCAGCAGTTGCAGCACCTCATCTTGCAGGCGTGCGTCGTCGGTGAGCGCACGAAGGCGTTCCGGTTGCGAGGCGACGGGAAGATCGACCACCGCATCGAACAGCGCCTGCACACGCGCCCACCGCTCCGGCGTCCCGTCGTGTGACGCATCAGGCGCCGTCATGAACGTCCACCGTCCTCAGGGAGCCGTCTGCAGTTCGCGAGCGAGCCACGCCCGCGCCACGCGCCATTCACGCAGCACGGTGGACTCGCTCACGCCCAGCAGTTCGGCAGTCTCACCCACATCGAGCCCGCCGAAATACCGGCTTTCGACGAGCAGGGCCTGACGCGGGGCGAGCACCGCCAGCCGATCGAGCGCATCGTGCAGAGCGATCACGTCGTCACTCTCGTCGCGCGCGCCGATGTCGTGATCGAGCGTGACATGGACGACCTGCGCACCGCCGCGCTTTTCCGCACGACGTCGACGGGCCGCTTCGACGAGCACCTGCCGCATGGCGCGGGCCGCAATGCGTTTGAAATGCAGCGGTGACGTGTTGGCCGCGGCCGGCGACGCGGCGAGTTTGAGCCACGCTTCGTTGACGAGAGTGGTCGGCGTGATCGACACACCCGGCTCACCACTCCGGACGCGTTGGGCGAGCCGGCGTAGTTCCTCGTAGGTGAGACTGAAGAGCGCGTCGAGTGCAGCCTGGTCCCCGGACACCCGCCAAATGTGGACGCCAACGTGCCGCGCGGCAATCTCAGAACCGCCAGGTGGCGCCGAGTGAGAGCGTGCCGTATCCGAAACCCACCTGCCCCTGCACGGCGAACTTGTCGCTCAGGAAGTAGCGCGCGCCGACATGACCGGCGATGTCGGTGGTGCTGGCGTTCGCACTCGCGCTGCCAATGCCCGTGTAGGACGCACTCACCACCGAGTAGACGAGCGCGAGGCCGGCATACGGATCGAGCTTGGGCTGTGTGGTGATCTTGAAATGGTAGTTCGAAAAGACCTGGATCGGCGTGACAGAGTACTCGTAGCTGCCGCCAGGATAGCTCCAGTCCCACGAGTAGTGATCGACACCGGCGCCGAACGAGATGATCCCCGAGCCGTACTTGCCGGGCTGTGTGAAGCCCTTTTCGGCCTGTACGCCGATGGCCGTGGCCCCATTGAGATTGCCCAGCCACACGCGGGGACCGGCGTAGATCGGACCGGCGGTGAAGCCCTGCGCGGCGATAGAAGCACAGGGGATGATCAGGGCGGTGAGCGCGGTGGCCGCCAGGGCGCGGAGCGACGAGGAGAGGGAGCCGGAACGGGAGGGCATGGTCAGCGGGGTGAAGGAGGAGGGAACGGCACTCCGCTTTGCGCAAAAACCCATGGCTGACCGTCATGGCCCGTGGTGAGCCCCCGGCAACACCACGCCCCGCCAACGCGAACGTTGCCGGGGCGTGCGTGGGAAACAGGTTGGAACAGAGCGGGAGACGGGGCTCGAACCCGCGACATCAAGCTTGGAAGGCTTGCGCTCTACCAGCTGAGCTACTCCCGCAAGGCTGGCACACTGCTCCGAGCGGTATGACCGCCGGTCCTGCGACGACACGACTGCTGGTCCTGCTGCTGCAAATGGTGGGGGAAGGATTCGAACCTTCGAAGGCTTGCGCCGTCAGATTTACAGTCTGATCTCGTTGGCCACTTGAGTACCCCACCCAAGTCCGTCGATGCTCCGGACCGGCACCGCCGGACGAAGCTGACGAGGGGGCTCGAACCCCTGACCTGCTGATTACAAATCAGCTGCTCTACCAACTGAGCTACGTCAGCGAAGGACCCGAACTCCCGGAGTCCCCAAGGATAATCGGCACCCCCACCTTTGGGTAGGTGGCGGGGCCGCTCCCCGGGGCCCCGAGTGGCTCAGCCCTGACGCCAGCGGGTGCCGGTCGGGCCATCCTCGATCAGGATATTCCGTGCCGTCAGCGCCGCCCGGATGGCGTCGGCCGCCGCAAAATCCCGTCGCTCACGGGCCGCCCGGCGGGCCGCCAGCTGCTCCTCCACCCAGGCGGCCAGTTCGTCGTCCGACACCTGTTCCGGCACCAAGTCCAGCACGCCGTCCATCAACGCGAACACTTCCCGCGCCCGTCCCAGAGCCGCCTCGTCAGCCACCGCCGGTTCGGCGGCGGCGATATCGAACTCGCGGTTGGCCTCCGAGATGAACGTGAAGAGCGCGGCCATCGCCTCGGGGGCGTTGAGATCGTCGAACAGCGCGGCCATGAAGGCCTCCTGCGCCCGGTCGGCCGCCGCGGCCAAGGCCGGTGTGCCGGCCGAGGCTTCCGCCAGACGTCGCGCAAACGCGCCGATGCGGTTCACCGCCGCCCGCGACTGGTCGAGCGAGTCCTCGCTCAGATTGAGCTGCTTGCGGTAGTGCGCGTTGAACACGAAATGCCGGTAGACCGTGCCACTGATCCCGTGCTCGCGTAGTTCGACCACGTTGGCCACGTTCCCCACTCGCTTGGCCATCTTGGCCCCGTCGGTGAGCAGGAACTCCCCGTGGCACCAGCAGCGTGCGAACTGCTTGCCCGTGGCCGCCTCACTCTGCGCGATCTCGTCTTCGTGATGGGGGAAGATCAGATCGATACCACCGGCATGCAGATCGAACGTCTCGCCCAGATACTTCATGGCCATGGCCGAGCATTCGAGATGCCACCCGGGACGCCCACGTCCCCAGGGGGAATCCCAGGCGGCGCCCGTGGCCTCGTCTTCAGGCTTGGCGCTCTTCCAGAGTGCGAAGTCCTGCGCGTTCTCCTTGGCGTATTCGTCCTGCGCCACACGCGCGCCACTCTTCACTTCGCGCTTGTCCAGCTGCGACAGTTTGCCGTAGTCGGGGAACCGGTCGATGGCGAAATACACCGAGCCATCGTCCGCCACATACGCCACCCCGTTGGCCACCAGACGCTCCACGAGTGCGATCATCTCCGGAATGTGCTCCGTGGCTTTCGGATACCGTTCCGCATCCTCGATGCGCAGATACCGCCGATCCTGATGGAACAGCGCCGTGAACGGCTCGGTGACCTGCAGGATGTCCTGCCCGGTGGCGGCCGCCTTCCGGATGATCTTGTCGTCGACGTCGGTCAGATTCATGACCTGCTCCACCTGCCAGCCGGCGAGGCGGATCACCCGCCGCAGCAGATCCTCGAAGAGGAACGTGCGGAAATTGCCCAGATGGGCCGGATTGTAGACCGTGGGTCCGCACGTGTACATGCGCACCGTATGACCATCGGCGGGCGCAAACGGCTCCACGCGGCGCGTGAGCGTGTTGTACAGGCGGAACTGGGGCATGAACACGGAGCAGGAAGACGGTGATACGCCCCCCGTCGGCGCTCGGCGCTCGGCAGCGGGGCTCGGGAACATGGGGAATCCGGGAAATCTATGGACCAAGCTGGCCATCGCGCAGGCGCAGTGCGCGAACGGCGCTTTCTCCGGGTTGCGGCAGCATCTCCGCGCCGACGACCAGGACCACGGCGTTGCCACCCTCGCGCTGGTCCCGGGCCCATCGACGCCAGCATTCCCCTTCGACCGTGCTGACGTCACCCTCCCGCGAGGCGCGAAACAGATGAACCAGGGGCGGCATCACCGCCGGTCTGGCGACCGCGGGTTCTGCCACCGCCCGGAGGGGAAGCCCCGCGGGTCTCTCCAGGGGCATCCGCCACCCCGAGAGAATCCAGGGCAACACAGCACTCCGGATCGCGGCGCGACGGATCCGGAGCCCCGAGAACGCCTTTCGCTCACCGCGCCAGCCGCGAGCCTGCAGCGTGGCCGGACTGCCTGCCAGCGCCGCCAGCAGGACCCGCGCGCCTGCCGGATCGTCGTGACGCACGACCAGGCAGTCTCCGCGATCGATGGACAGCGAGATCGCGTCGAGATAACGCACGGACACGAGGCAATCCGGGGGAAGACCCGCCTGCCATTCCGCGGTGGCATGAAAGAGAGCAAGAAGTGGCGACATGAGGCGTCGCCACGATGCAATGTGTCCCGTCGATATGTATCATCAAAAATGCGCGGCTCTGGCCGGAAGAACGCAACAGGCTAGCTTGGCGCCATGACCTCTTCCGCTCGTCCCGCCTTGGGCAACCGCATCGCCCCCGCCCGTTTTCTGCTGTTCGCCGCGGTGTTTTTGGCGGCAGGGGGCGCGGCCTTCATCATCGGTCTCGGCGCACGCACGGCGCTGCTCGTGGCCTTCGATCTCGCCGCGCTGGTCTTCCTCGGTTCGGTGTGGCCGCTGCTCGAAGCCGATCCCGCCCGCATGCGACGCACGGCGGAGCGCAACGACGCCAACCGCGCGGGCCTGCTCGCCATCACGGTGTTGCTCTCACTGGTGATCCTGTTCGCCGTGGGGACGCTGGTCGCGACGCCCGGCACGCTGCGCCGCGCCGACATCGCGCTGATCGTGGCCACGCTCGGACTGTCGTGGCTCTTCGCGAATACGGTGTTCGCCCTGCACTATGCGCACCTGTACTACCTCCAGTCGAAGGGCCAGGACCGCGGTGGCCTGCAGGTGCCCGAGGCCCACGAGCCGGGCTACTGGGACTTCCTCTACTTCAGTTTCACACTGGGCATGACCTTCCAGACGTCCGACATCACGGTGGTGGGAGCCCACATGCGCCGCGTCGCGCTGGGCCATTCCATGGCGGCGTTCGTGTTCAACATGGGAGTTCTCGCGTTCACGGTGAACGCCATCGGCGGATAACGACAAACGCGCCGGAGAGGTGTGCCTCTCCGGCGCGTCGATGGACGTTCAGGTCAGTCACGACTGCGATCACGACCGCGGATTGATCTCCCGCAACTGTTCGATCTCCGCGATGAGTTCGGCCTCGCCGGTCTTCTGCTCTTCCTTGCCGGCACCGAGCTGCGCCGCCGGCTCGGCGGGCTTCGCCGCTTCGGTGGCGCCAGCTCCGAGCTGACGCGACGCGGCGGGTGCACCGGCCGGCAGCACGCCCATGCGCTGCTTGAGCAGTTGCAACTGCATGTCGGCGCTCGCCCCACCCGTGGCACGCTCGAGCTGCTTGAACTCGCCCGCCAGCCGATCGCCGCTGAATTCCTCGTCGATCTCCTGCGCGGCCTGCAACTGGCGTTCGTTGGCCGTGATCTTCTCTTCCATGCGCGCGAACGCATCGAACGCCGAATTGTTCGACAGACCGGACATCGTCTGCGAAATGCGCGCCTGCGCCTCGGCCCGACGCTGACGGGCCAGCAGCAGATTCTTCTTGCGCTTGGCCTCTTCGATCTTGTCGTTGAGATCGCGCAGCGACTGCTTGAGCTTCTCCGTTTCGAGCTTGTGCGCTTCCCACGTGGTGGCGAGCGCCTGACCGTGCTCGAGATGCTCCTGCCCGCGCATCAGCGCCTGCTTGGCGAGATCGTCGCGGCCTTCCTGCACGGCCAGCATGGCGCGCTTCTCCCAGTCGTCGGCGAGTTTGAACTCGGCGTCCGCCTGATCCTTGAGGCGCTTCTCGTCGGCGATCGCGGCGGCCACCTGCTGCTTGGCCTTGGCCAGCTGGTCGCGCATGTCGACGATGATCTGATTCAGCATCTTCTCGGGATTCTCGGCCGAGGAGATGAGGTCGTTGAGATTCGACTTGATGAGCGTCGAAAGACGATCGAAGATACCCATGGATCAGCGAGCCTCGCGGAAGGCGGCCAGCTCACGCAGGTGCGTGGTGAGCGAGAGAGTCATGCTTTCATACGACGCGAGGAACTCCTCGAAATCCAGGTGCGCCAGTTCGAGCGCCTCGGTCAGCACCACGGCATCCCCTTCGATGCCATAGGCGCCATGCAACAGATCCGTCGCGTTGAGTTCCAGCAGACGGCGATTGAGCGCCGCGGCGTCCGTGGTATCGACCGGCAGCGCCATGACCTTCACGCGCAGCACCACCACGGGCGGATTGTGTGTCACGACCACATCGAAGTCGAGTGCGCCACCGGGCTTCACCACCCAGAGTCCGGGTTCGACCTCCTGGTGGGTGGCGCCATCGGCACTCAAGCGATCGAGGAAGGCCTCGATGTCTTCACGCGTGACCATAAGAGCAGTTCCTGTGGGTTCGGATGCCGAGCCATACGGCGCGCAGGGACGATTCGTTTCGCCCGGAAGATACGTTCAGGGGCAGGCGCCCGCGTACATCACGCCGCCGCGCCCTTCGTTCACCAGCAGAATCCGGCCATCGGCCAGCCACGTCACGCCCTCGCTGCTGCGCTCGTGAATGGGTAGTGCGCAGCGCATGACGAGCGCCCCCGGGTGCCCCGTAACAGCGTCCACGGCAAAGACATGCACCGCGCCGTACGAAAGGACCAGCAACCGGCGATGCCCGCTGCTGTCGGGCCCGGCCAGACTCGCATCCGTCACCCAGTCCCGTGACGTCCGTCGCACCGGCACCACCGGGAGTGAGTCAACCACCGGCAGTGTCACCGGTTCGCGACGGCCCCAGGCCTCCGGGGGCACCCGATAGATCCGTACCGGGCGATAGGCGCCATCGCCCCGGGTACTGGGCCGCTTGGTGATCAGCCAGACACTGGTGTCGGGCGCGACGTACATGGCTTCGACATCATGCGGACCGTCGGCATACCGAAGGACGACTGTCTCCTTCGCCTGTGTCTCGGTGTCGGTCGACCGGGGTTCGGCGATGCGCCAGAGCTGCACCGTCGCCCGCAGGGCCATGTTGTCACCCACATCGCCGATGTACAGACAGTGCCCGGCTGGACATGGACCGCCCGAAAGCGCCTCCCAGTCCTGATTGTGCGCCCCCTGTACACGAACCGTTCCACGGGCGCGCCCGGTGTGATCGACGGCAAAGAGCCGCTCGTCGTTACCGCTGTCGTTCAGCAACCAGAAGATACCGGGCTCCCGCTGCGACGCGGTGAGCCCTGAGGCTTCACGCAACGCGGGATCGGTGAGACGACCCGCGCGTTCGGTGTCACGCAGCACCACGTCTCCTTCCGCCACCCAGGTGGTGCGCAGACGACCGATGCCGTCACACCCGCTGCTCACCGACATCACGAGACCGGCCGCGATGCCCAGCCTCAGCGCTCGCAGGACGATCCTTCGACGTCCACGTGGCGCCACATCACCCGCCGGCGCGCTTGAGCTCGTAGAGACGCTCTTTTGCCAGACGGCGTCCGGTGGGCGTGGCCGCGAGACCGCCGCCCGCCGTTTCGCGGTACCGCACATCCATGCTCTCGCCGATCTCACCCATCGTGTCGATCACTTCATCGGCCGGAATCGCGAACTCGATGCCCGCCATGGCCATCTCGATGGCCGCCAGCGCGATCGCCGCACCGGTGGCATTGCGGAACACGCAGGGCAGCTCGACGAGTCCACCCAGCGGATCGCAGACGAGCCCCAGCGTCCCCTGTTGCGCCAGCGCCGTGGCATGGCTGACCTGTCGTGGTGTGCCTCCCAGCATCTCGACCGCCGCACCGGCGGCCATGCCGGCCGCCGCACCCGTCTCGGCCTGACACCCACCTTCGGCGCCCGACAGCGAGGCGCGATCGGCCACCACGGCCCCGATCAATCCGGCAGTGGCCAGGGCGTCGATGAGCCGCTCGTCGTCGATGCCCCGTGCCGCCGCAAGTCCGGTGAGCACGGCCGGCAGCACGCCCGCGCCGCCGGCCGTGGGAGCCGCGACGATCACCCCCATGGCGGCATTCACCTCCTGCACCGCCAGCGCGCGCGCCAGCACATCACGAAACGGCGTGCCGTACAACGGGCCGGCGGGGCCGGTCCGGAGCCGCGCCGCATCACCGCCCACCAATCCCGAGGTGGACATGAGATCGCCCACCAGCCCGCGCTCCACCGCCTCGCGCATCACCGCGAGCGCCCGCTTCAGAGCATCGCGGATCTCACTAATCGGACGACCCTGATCCTTGGCTTCGGCCTCGAGGGCCACGGTCGACAGAGGCACCCCACGCGCCTCCGCATCCTGAACCGCTGCCGCCAGACTGCGATACATCTACCGGTCCTCCACGGCGCGTGTCCGCCGATCGATTCCGCTCCGCACACGGGTCATGCGCTCACCTTGTCGAGACGGAAGGCCCATTTCACCCAGCCCAGCGTCCGGATGGCGTCACGTACTTCCTCGCCGGGACGTTCGTCCACTTCGATCACCATGAACGCATCGCCGCCGCGTTCTTTTCTCGTCAGCCGGAGCGTGGCGATGTTGAGCCCCGCATCGGCCAGCAGACCCGCAATGCGGGCCACCGATCCTTTCACGTCCTCGGCCACCAGCACGATCGTGTCACTGCTGCCCGACACCTCCACCGGATAGCCGTCGATCTCGGTGACGAGGATCCGGCCGGCCCCCAGTGAGGCACCCAGCATCTGCGCCTTGCGATCGCCACGCTCGAGCGTGATGCGTACGGTGTTGGGATGCGCCTCATCGCCGAGACTGGTCTTCTCGAATCGATAGTCGAGTCCCTCACGATCCATGATCTCGAGCGCCGTACGCAGGCGTTCGTCATCGGGACGGAATCCCATGAGACCGCCAACGATGGCCTTGTCGGTGCCATGCCCCTCGCCCGTGCGCGCGAACGAGCCGTGCAATTCGATGAGTGCCCGCTCCGGTGTTCCTCCCACGAGGCAGCGCGCGAGCAATCCCAGACGGCAGGCACCGGCGGTGTGGCTGGAACTCGGCCCCACCATCACCGGGCCGATGATATCGAGGAGGGAAACCACAATACCTCGAGGAAGAAGTGAAAAGACTCCTTCAAACTACGGGCAGGCACGGGATTCGCGCTATCACTCTCCCCCCTGACCAGCTCCTCCCTGCTCCCTTCTGAAACCGTTGATGCGAGAGAAAAAAGTGGCATCCGATCTCTCCGGATGCCGCCACTGCCCCTCACCGCAACAACGGCTTCAGATAGTGCCCCGTGTGACTCTCCCGCACCTTCGCCACCGCCTCCGGTGTGCCCTGGGCGACGATGGTGCCACCCCGCACGCCACCCTCGGGTCCGAGGTCGACGATCCAGTCGGCTGTCTTGATGACATCGAGATTGTGCTCGATCACCAGGATCGTGTTCCCACGGTCCACGAGCTTGTGCAGCACATCGAGCAACACCCGCACGTCCTCGAAGTGCAGTCCCGTGGTGGGCTCGTCGAGAATGTAGAGCGTGCGTCCCGTGTCGCGCTTCGCCAGCTCGGTGGCCAGTTTCACGCGCTGCGCCTCGCCCCCCGACAGGGTCGTCGCACTCTGTCCGAGATGGATGTAGCCAAGTCCCACATCACGCAGCGTCTCGAGTTTCTGCACGATGCGCGGCTGGTGTTCGAACACCCCGCACGCATCCTCCACGGTGAGATCGAGCACTTCGGCGATGCTCAGTCCGCGGAATCGCACCTCGAGCGTTTCGCGATTGAACCGCTTGCCCTTGCACACGTCACACGGTACGAACACATCGGGCAGGAAGTGCATCTCGATCTTCACGAGTCCGTCACCCTGACAGGCTTCGCAGCGTCCGCCTTTCACGTTGAACGAAAAACGCCCCGGTCCATACCCGCGGATCTTCGCTTCGGGCAGTTCCGCGAACAGCTCACGCACCGGCGTGAACACGCCGGTGTACGTGGCCGGATTGGAGCGTGGCGTCCGACCGATGGGGCTCTGATCGATATCGATGATCTTGTCGAGATGCTCGAGCCCCGTGATGCGCGTGTGCGCGCCCGGAATGACACGCGCGCGATAGAAATACCGTGACAGCGCCTTCCGCAGGATGTCGGTGACGAGCGTGGACTTGCCCGATCCCGACACACCGGTCACGGCCACGAACATGCCCAGCGGAAACTCCGCGGTCACGTCCTTGAGATTGTGCTCACGGGCGCCGTGTACGGTGAGCACCCGTGACGGATCGCGGGGACGCCGCTTTCGCGGTACATCGACACGACGCGAGCCGGTCAGATAGGCCCCGGTGATCGACGCCGGATTGGCCATCACATCCTGCACCGAGCCCGCGGCGATCACTTCACCGCCATGTTTGCCCGCGCCCGGACCGAGATCGATGAGGTGATCGGCCTCGCGAATAGTCTCCTCGTCGTGTTCCACCACGATCACGGTGTTGCCGAGATCGCGCAGCTGCTTGAGCGTGGTGAGCAACCGTCCGTTGTCACGCTGATGCAGACCGATGCTGGGCTCGTCGAGGATGTAGAGCACGCCCACCAGACGTGAACCGATCTGCGTGGCCAGACGGATGCGCTGCGCCTCGCCACCCGACAACGATTCCGCGCTGCGATTGAGCGTGAGATAGTCCAGACCGACGTCCACCAGGAAGCGCAGCCGTTCGCGCACCTCCTTGAGAATCGGGCCGGCAATGCCGGGATCGAGTCCGGGATGTCCCGCACTGCGCACCGGCACCTCGTCGAAGAACGCCAGCGCATCCAGGATACTCAGCTCCACCACCTCACCGAGGTTGCGACCGTGCACCGTCACCGCGAGCGACTCGGGGCGCAAACGCTGACCCTGACACGATGGACAGGGCGCGGCCACCATGAACGCCTCGAGTTCGAGACGCACTCCATCGGAGCTGCTTTCGTCGTAACGCCGCTGCACGTGCGCCACGATGCCTTCCCAGGTGCTTTCCGCGCCGACCTTCGCCGCCGTGCGGGCTGCCGTCCGCGCCGCGGCGCCCTTGGCGGCTTTTTTCACGCCCATGCGTGCACGGGGCGGCGCATCGCCCATGCCGTAGAGCAACTGCTGCCGGACCTTGGCCGACAGTTTGCCCCAGGGCGTGTTGAGATCGAAGCCCAGCAGCTTCGCCAGCCCGGGCAGGATCACCTTGCGCAGATAGCCATCGGGTTCCCCCCACGGCAGCACCACCCCTTCGAGAATGGAGATCGACGGATCGCCCAGGATGAGCTCTTCGCTCACGCTGCGTGTCGTCCCCAGACCGCTGCACGTCTCGCACGCACCGAAGGGAGAATTGAACGAGAAGTGGCGCGGCTCGAGTTCGGGCATGGAGATGCCACACACCGGGCAGCCGTACCGCTCGGAGAACATCTCGGTCACCGGATCGGCGCTGTCATACCGCACGACCTCTGCCAACCCCTCCGCCAGCCGCAGTGCGGTCTCGATGGAATCGGTGATGCGTCCCCGATCTTCGGTGCGCACGACCAGTCGGT
Source organism: Gemmatimonas aurantiaca (assembly GCF_037190085.1). NCBI lineage: Bacteria > Pseudomonadati > Gemmatimonadota > Gemmatimonadia > Gemmatimonadales > Gemmatimonadaceae > Gemmatimonas > Gemmatimonas aurantiaca. Next base: position 375,922 of record NZ_JBBCJO010000001.1, on the reverse strand, counting down.
CCACCACCACCGAAATGGAGTGATTGAGTCGGCGGTTCAGCTTCGGCGGATCGGCAAGTTCCACCAGTTCGCCGTCCACCACGGCGCGCACGAATCCCTGCTTCCGCGCACTCTCGAACAGCTCGCGGAATTCGCCCTTGCGTTCCTGCACCAGCGGCGCCCGGATCTCAATGCGCGTGCCTTCGGGCCAGGCGAGCAGCTGTTCGGCGATCTGCACCGGACTCTGACGCTGCACCGCGCGCCCGCAATTGGGACAATGGGGCGTCCCGCCGCGCGCATACAGCAGACGGAGATAGTCGTACACCTCCGTCACGGTCCCCACCGTGGAACGCGGATTGTGCCCCGCCGACTTCTGTTCGATGGAGATCGCGGGTGACAGCCCTTCGATGGCGTCGACATCGGGCTTTTCCATGAGCCCGAGGAACTGGCGCGCATAGGCCGACAGCGATTCCACGTACCGGCGCTGCCCTTCGGCGTAAATGGTGTCGAAGGCCAGCGACGATTTTCCCGATCCCGACAGCCCCGTGACCACGGTCAGCTTGTCGCGCGGAATCGTCACGCTGATGTTGCGCAGGTTGTGTTCGCGCGCCCCGCGCACGATGAGCGCCTCGGCGGGCTTCCCGCCAGGCGCCGGATTCACCGATTCGGACATAGTCTTTGAAGGTGCGGGAACCACCGGGCGGAAACAACCCCGCCACCCGGACGGCCGGCCCGCAGCGCATGGCCGCCGCACGACCCTTCCCACGCCGACCGTCGAGCCGCTCTCATGGATTCCCCCACGCTTTCCGACAACAGCCGCGGCACGTCCCAGGAGAGACCGGTCGTCCTGGCCCTCACCACCTGGCCCGCGAACGGCGACCCCGGGATGTTTGCCCAGGCACTGCTGGAGGCCCGTCTGGTGGCCTGTGTCTCGATGCTGCCGGGCATGCGATCGTTGTACCGCTGGCAAGGTCGCATCGAGGAGAACGCGGAAATCCTCCTGCTGCTCAAAACCACGGCCGACCGGGTGCCGTTGCTGCGCGAGCACATGGTATCACACCACCCGTACGAGGTGCCGGAGCTCCTCGTGTTCCCGGCGGGCGACGGCCTCCCCGCCTACCTCGACTGGGTCCGTGGGGAAGTTGCGTAGGGGGCATGCGTGATCGTCCTCCGGGCATGATCGAGATCACGTCGCTCAGCAAGCAGTACGGCTCCTTCACCGCCGTGCGCTCCCTCGACCTGGTGGTGCCCGCCGGAGAGCTCTTCGGCTTTCTCGGCCCCAACGGAGCCGGCAAGACCACCACCATGCGGATGATTGCCGGCATCCTGCAGCCCACCGGCGGCTCCATCCGTATCGCCGGCAACGACCTGCGCGCCGATCCCATTGCCGCCAAACGCGCCCTCGGGTTCATCCCCGACCGGCCGTTCATCTACGAAAAACTCACCGGCATCGAGTTCCTGCGTTTCTCCGCGGGACTCTATGGCGAGCAGGGGCCGGACGTGGAACGACGCGGTGAGGAACTGCTGGCCCTGTTCGATCTCGAACCGTGGCGCAACGAACTGGTGGAGAGCTACAGCCACGGCATGCGGCAGAAGCTCATCATCGCCAGCGCGTTCGTGCATCGCCCCAAGGTCATCGTGGTGGACGAACCCATGGTGGGTCTCGATCCCAAGTCGTCGAAGATCCTCAAGGACCTGTTCCGCGAATACACGCGCCGCGGTCATACGGTGATGATGTCCACCCATACGCTGGAAATCGCCGAAGGCATGTGCGATCGCATCGGCATCATGCAGCGGGGGGAACTCGTGGCCTGCGGGACCATGCACGAGTTGCAACAGGCCTCCGGTCGTGACGATGCGCTCGAAGACATCTTCCTGCGCCTGACCGGTGATGGCGCGGCCCGCGATCTCGTGGACGTGCTCGATGCCTGACGACACGACCTTCGGCGGCACACACAGCGCGTGGTCGCTGCTGCACCCCAAGTGGCAGATGACCCGGCATCGGGCACGCCGACACGAACACGGCGACCTGCGTCGTCTGCTGGTGGTGAGCACGCTGGGCGTCGGCTTCTGGGCAGGTGCATTTGCGCTGGCGCTCAAACTGCTGCGCTATTTCCGCAGCGCCGAGGACATCGGCACGCTGCTGGCGTCGAAACTGCTGGCGATGATCCTGCTGTCGTTCGGCACGATTCTGCTGCTGTCCAACACCATCGCGGCCCTCTCGAATTTCTTTCTCGCCCGCGATCTCGATCAACTGGCCGCCGCGCCGGTGCGGGCCGGCGCCCTGTATCGCGCCCGCCTGGCGGAGACCACACTGCATTCGAGCTGGATGGTGGCGCTGCTGCTGGTGCCCCTGCTCGCCGCGTACGGCGTGGCATACGGCGGGGGTATCGGGTTTGCGGGATTCGCCCTCGTGGCCGTCACACCATTTCTGCTCATTCCCGCGGCACTCGGGTCGACCGTGACACTGCTCCTGGTGAACGTCTTTCCGGCCCGACGCACACGCGATCTGCTGAGTGTGATCGCCGCGCTGGCCATCGCGGGACTGGTGGTGATGCTGCGCGCCGCACGCCCCGAGCAGCTGGCGCGCCCGGAAGGGTTTGCGAACTTCATGCAGTTCGTCGCCGCACTCGACACCCCCTCCTCACCCTGGATGCCCAGTGAATGGGTGAGCGAAGCCATCATCCATTACCTGAGCGGCAAGGCCTCGTGGCAACCCCTGCTCCGGCTGTGGGGAACGGGCGCCGTGTTCGTGGTGATCGGTCATCTGCTCTACGCACGGGGATGGCGCCGGGCCTACAGCATGGCGCAGGAAGGCGCCAACCAGCGCAGCCGCGCCAACCGCACCCGCCCGTTGCTGGATCGGATGCTATCGGCATTGGGACCGCTGCGGCGTGAACTGGTGCTCAAGGAACTCCGGGTGTTCGTGCGCGACAGTACGCAGTGGTCCCAGCTCGTATTGCTCGGCGTGCTGCTGGTGGTGTACGTGGCCAACGTGCGGTATCTGCCGCTCGATGGCGCGGGCCTCACCACGCTGCTCCGCAACGTCATCCCGTTCCTCAATCTCGCACTCGCCGGATTCGTGCTGGCGTCCATCGCCGCCCGTTTCGTCTTCCCGAGTGTGAGCCTCGAAGGGCGTGCTCTGTGGCTGCTGCGTTCGAGTCCGCTGCCGATGCGCGATCTGCTCTGGGCCAAGTTCTGGGTGGGCGCGCTGCCGCTGCTGCTGCTCGCGCTCGTCCTGGTGGGATGCACCAATCTCATGCTAGGGGTGCGTCCCTTCGTGCATGTCGTGTCACTCGCGGCCATCGCCGCACTCGTGTTCCCACTGACGGCACTGGCCCTCGGCTACGGCACCTGGTATCCCCGCTTCGACACCGAGAACGCGGCGCAGATTCCGACTTCGTTCGGCGGGCTGCTGTTCATGATGACGGCCGTGGTGCTGATCGGCGCGATCGCGTTTCTGACCGGTCGGCCATCGGCGCGATTCGTGGTAGCGGAGCATTTTGGGTGGGCCTTCAGTGTCACCGACATGATTGCCCCCTTCGTGCTGGCGCTCACCCTGTGCGTGGCCGGAACTGTGGTTCCGCTCGTCCTTGCACGACGGCGGCTGGAAGGCATCGAGCGGGCGTAAGACGGGGACGGTAGAGTTTTTTTGCCGCGGATGACACGGATGGGGCGGAAACGACACGGATGAAATACGGATGGAATACGGGAAATCACACACCATGTGATCATTCAGTGGTGCATCTGTGTTTGGCCTGTTTGTCCATGTTGTATCCGTGTCGTTTCCGCCCCATCCGTGTCATCCGCGGCAAAGCCGTTGGTCGCTGTTGGTCGCCGAGTTAGCTTGCCGCACCATGCCGCGTCGCCACACAACCAGCTCCGTTTCATCTATTCCACCCGAGACCGCCGCGACATTCCGGCGGCGTCTCCATCGCTGGTATCGCCGGCACTCGCGCGATCTCCCATGGCGCCGCACACGCGATCCCTATCGCATTCTCATCTCGGAGCTGATGCTCCAGCAGACGCAGGTCTCGCGCGTGCTCGACTTCTACGCGCGATTTCTCGACCGGTTTCCCGATCTTCCGACGCTCGCATCGGCGAAGCCTCATCGGGTGCTCGAGGCGTGGGAGGGACTCGGTTACTACGCACGCGCCCGCAATCTGCACAAGCTGGCGCGTGAAGTGACCGAGGAACGCGCCGGCGTGATTCCCAGCGATCCGGTGCAACTGCGTGCCCTGCCCGGCATCGGCGCCTACACCGCGGGAGCGGTGGCCTCGTTCGCCTATGAAAAACGGGCGGCGCTGGTGGACACCAACGTCGCCCGCGTCCTGCACCGGGTCTTCGCCCCCGACGTCGCACCAAAGTCAGGCGCCGGACTCAAACGCCTCTGGCAGATCGCCGAACAACTGCTGCCCCGCACCGGCAAGTCCACCTGGTTGCACAATCAGGCCATCATGGAGCTCGGCGCCCTCGTGTGCACGGCCCGCGCTCCCCGATGTGGCGCCTGTCCGGTGCGCGCCGACTGCGCGAGCCGCGAGCGATTCGTTGAGGAGTGACCGCGTGTGCCCTGCAACACGGCACACGCGGTACGACACGGCACGACGTTGTCCGGACGCGACTCAGCGCGAGGGCACCGGCAGACTCTTGCCGGCATCCGTGTACGCCTTCACCGCTCCGCCGAACGACTTGAGTTCATCGATGACGTATTGCTTCTGCGTCCTCGACTGACTGTGCGCCATTTGCTGCCTGGTGTTCACCACCCCCAGCGGCATCCGGATCTCCCACCCCGATAGCAACCACTGCTTGTTGCCGACCTGGGCGAACGTCAGTTCCCCACCCACGCGGGCGTTGCGATACGCCGTGGGTACCCCCGTGTACCGGAACTCGAGACGAGTCGTGCCACCCGCATTGCGATCGACCCAGAACACACCTTCGATATCGGCGATCCCCTCGTGGACACGTTCAGGATTGAATGCGAGACCTGTGAGGTGTGGGGCATCACGCGGGCCCTTCTCCACCGAAAAACAGTGCGTGGTCAGGAACTCGTCCGACAACAGGACGTCGACATCGGGCGCATAGTACGCGCTCTCCCGGTCGTCTTCCACGATGTAGCCGGTCTTGTGAATGTCCTGCGGGGCACGGCTGCTGAACGGACGACGCGCCGGCAGCGTGGTGCTGCGGGAGCTCGCGTCCTTCACCTTCTTGCCATCGCGCGAGACCGTGCGTTCGAACAGATCGATATCCGACTGCCCATCGGCCGTGCGCGCATCCAGCAGCGTCAGACGCACAGTCTGCCAGAGACGGCCCACTTCGGTGGTCGTGTCACCGGGCGCATTGCACGCGCGGACCGCCGGGCGCAGGTCGCGGGGACCTTCGCGTGTTGCCGCCGTCGCAACGGAGGCATCCAGCAGCAGCCCGAGTGGCAGCGACACCGCCGCCACCCGCCCCGCGATGGAGTATCCCCGGTTTACGCCGCCAACGCGTTGCCGCAACCGCTGCAGAAGCGTGCGCCCGGCGCGTCCACGGTCGACCCACATGTGCCGCACGTTCCCGGGAGATACCGTCCGCAGTCCGAACAGTAGATCGCATCCGGCTCGCTTCGAGGTCCGCATACGCTGCAGCTCCTTTGGTTGGCCCGAGCCCGCACAATGGCCGCTTCAACGGGATCGGAAGGGTCGACCGATGCCGACGACATCGCGTGCACGAGGCGTCCATCGGTCGTCACGCGCGACGATATTGCTTCCGCCGCGTCATTCGCACGGAGTTCCTCGAGGGCCAGACGAGTGTATCGTGTCTTGAGCTCGGCGTAATCCGTGTCGCTCAGCTTCCCCGTGGCGCGGTCGAATTCGATCTCGCGCAACGCATCCACCGACGACGACTTTCCGTCATCGGTTCCGGCATCCGCTCCGGATGGTTTCGGTCGACGCGTGGCATCGGTGTCCGTCAGGCCGGAAACCAGCGGCGCCAATACCAGCGTGAGCGCTCCGAGCGCCAACGCCGTTCCCACGACCAGCGGCAATGCTCCTTCGGGCAACGCCATCACCGTTCCTCCCGGAGAGCCGCCTGTAGTCGCGCCAACTCTTCGGGTGTGGCGCCAAGGTCCTCTGCATCAGCAATCGCCACACCGTTCGCCGCCGCCCGTGACGCCACGCGCGCGTCCGCCTGCACGGCGTTGAGACGCCAGCGGCGCAGCAACGCCCCGATGGCGATCGCGCCCAACGCGATCGCGCCGAACGGTGCGAACCAGGCCAGCAGATTGAATCCCTGCTTGCGCGGCGCCATGAGGATGAAATCGCCGTACGTCTCCATCATCGCCGCCATGATCTCGTCGGCCGTGTACCCGCCGTCGACGAGCCGCTGCACGTCCCCATGCACCCGCGGGGAGATGCCGCACGAGAACATGGTGGTGCGGCACATGTACACATCGAGCGTACACGGGCACGGACAGGCCAGTTGACGCTCGAACGCATCGACCTGCTTCACGTCCATCGACGGCGTGGCGTTCGGCTTGGGCGGACGCACCACCGGACGGTAGGCATCCGTGGACATCTCCGCCTGGGCGGCCTGCGTCGCCTGCAACGCACGCGCCGGTCCGGCGGATATCGCGAGGGCCGACGTCATGCCCGCCACCACGCCGGACGAACGCACGAGAAACAGACGACGTGAAGTCGGAGCGGACAGATCGGCCGGACGATGTTGATCGCCCTTCATGCGCCCGCTCCCACACCCGTGCCCGCAGTCGCCAGGCGATCCCGTTCCATCGGGATCTCCGCCACGTAACCACTCTCCCGTTCGGCGCGCTGGGCCTGCGGCCACATCACGATGAGTCCGCCGAACGCCATGATGAGTCCACCGAACCACACCCACCAGACGAGTGGATTGAAGTGGATGTGCACCGCCGCGGTGTCCTTGTCCACGGCTCCGGTGAAGACGAGGTAGACGTCCTGCTTCGGCGACTCGAGAATGCCCACTTCGGTGGACGGCTCGAACGTGGGTTCTCCCAGCGAGTTCACATGCTGACGCTTCTCACTGGAGAGAATCCCCATGCGCTTGCCGTCGCGCGTGACATCGAACGCCACCGCCACGACCTGACGATTCAGCTGATCGTATGCCGAAATCCCCTGACTCACGAATTCCCACTCGTGTCCATAGGCATCGGTGGCCTTGATCGACTCGCCCGTCTTGATGGTGGCCGTAAGGTCCTTCTTGAACATCAGACCGGCGAAGGCGCAGAACAGCACCACCACGCCGAAGTGCACGATGTACCCGCCGTACCGCCGGCGATTGCGGGCGATCAGACGCAGGGAAGCCGGCACCAGCCCTTCACCGTACATGCGCTGGCGGGCGCCGATGCCCTTCACGAATTCCTGGATGATCGTGCCGAAGACGAACCCGGCCAGCAGATACGAGATGAGCGCATACGGATCACGCATGCCGAGCGCGAGCAGCGCCACGAACACCGTGACGCCGAACGCCACGGGCCACGTGAACTGCCGCTTCAGGTTGGTCACCGAAGCGCGACGCCACGCGATGAGCGGACCGATGCCGGTGAGCGCGAGCAGCAGCAGGCCGAGCGGGCCGTTCACCGCGTTGAAGAACGGCGGACCCACCGTGATCTTGTCGCCCTTCACCCATTCGCTGAGGATGGGGAAGATCGTTCCCCACAGCGTGGCGAAGCAGATGCCCACGAGCACGAGATTGTTGTACAGGAATGCGGCCTCGCGACTGACCATGCTCTCGAGTTCCGCCTTGGCCTGCAGATCGTTGAGGCGCGTGCTCACCAGCCAGGCCGTGAGTGCCGTGGCCACCACCAGGAACCCGAAGAACCAGTTGCCCACCGGCGACTGTGCGAACGCGTGCACGCTCTCGATGATGCCCGACCGCGTGATGAACGTGCCCAGAATGGTGAGCAGGAACGACAGCACCACCAGCGTCACGTTCCACTTGCGCAGCATGCCGCGCTTTTCCTGGATCATGATGCTGTGCAGGAACGCCGTCACCGTGAGCCAGGGCAGGAAGGACGAATTCTCCACCGCATCCCAAGCCCAGTAGCCCGACCAGCCCAGTTCCACGTACGCCCACCACATACCCATCACGATGCCGATCGTGAGGAAGAACCACGACACCAGCGCCCAGCGACGCACCGCTCCCAACCACTGGGCATCCAGCTGACGTGTGACGAGGGCGCCGATGGCGAAGGCGAAGGGAATGGCGGTCGCGATATACCCCAGGTAGAGCATGGGCGGATGGGCCGCCATGCCGGGGTTCTGCAACTGCGGATTCATGCCGCGGCCATCGGGCGGCACCCAGTCGAGCCGTTCGAAGGGATTGGCCCCGAACGCCATCGTCATGAGAAAGAACAGCGACACCACGCCCAAGGTGCCGGTCACATACGGCATCATCGCCCGATTGCTGCGCCGGTTCGTGAAGACCGCCACCGCCGAATACCCGGTCAGCACCAGGGCCCAGAAGAGCAGCGATCCCGCCTGCCCGGCCCAGAACGCCGTGAAGGTGTAGACCTTGGGCAGATTCGCGCTCGTGTACGAGGCGACGAACTTGATGGAAAAATCGTGCGTGAACAGCGCCGTCCACAGCCCGATGGAAGCCAGAAGGGTGAAGCCGAACGTGGCATACATCGCCCGTTCACCGCTCTTCACGAGATCGGCGCGGCCTTGCAGTCCGCCCGAGAAGGAAACCGTCGTCGTCCAGGCCGCCATCAACAAGGCGACCCAGAGCGACAATTCACCGACGAGAATCATGGAGCCTCGCGCAAACGCGCAGGCGCGCGGGTCTTACGCGCTGGGGGTGGCTGCGGTGCCCTGCTGGTAGCCGGGCGTCTGCTGGTACTTCTCGGGAGCATTTTCATACCGCGACGCGCACTTGGCGAGCAGGGTGGTCGCCTGGAACGTGCCACTGGCATCGAGGCGTCCCTCCACCACCACGTCCACACCGTCGGTGAAGGTGTCGGGTGCCACACCGCGGTAGTGCACGTCGTACGTGTGCGCGCCGTCGGTCATCCTGAAGGTGAGTTCCCGTCCGCCCGGGTCGCGGACGATGGTTCCGCTCACCACACGCGCCCCCACCTTCACGCCGTTCTGCACGAAGCGCGGATTGGCCGCCACCTTGCCGGCGAGTTCCGACGGCGTCAGGTAGTAGGTGGCCGTCTCATCGATCGAGGTGGCCATCAGGTATCCGGCGGTGCCGAGCACCAGCACGCCGCCGAGCAGGAACTTGTTGCGAGCTTTCACGGGACTCTGTCCTGGTGGACCGGTTGGATGCCCCCGATAGGGCACCCCGGTGGGCTATCCCGGCAGGGTTGGGGTACCTGTGCCCAGGATATCCATGGAAGATAGCAACGGACGCGTGCGCCTCACAGCCGTTGCCGGCTGATCTTCGGGGCTCCCGCTCCAGGATCGTCGCGACCGTTATCCCTGATCGCTGTCGCGGGCCCACCCCAGCGCCGCCCGGATCGCGCGACGCCACCCTGCGTACGCCGAAGCCGCCGATACCGTTCCGTGCGGGGTGGGAACGAACCGGGTGAAGTGACGACTCGCGAGAAACGTTTCACCATCAGGCCAGACACCGGCGGCCAGTCCGGCCAGTCCCGCCGCGCCGAGCGCCGTCGTCTCCACCATATCGGGCCGCTCGACGGGGACGCCCAGCACATCGGCCTGGAACTGCAGCAGCCAGTCGTTGGCGCTGGCCCCACCGTCCACCCGCAGCCGGTCGAACTCCACCTGTCCCTGCCGCCGCATGTCGCCCAGCACGTCGCGGGTCGCATACGCCATGGCCTCGAGCGCGGCGCGGGCCAGATGCGCCCGCGTGGTGCCGCGCGTGAGCCCGACGATCGTCCCGCGGGCCTGGGGCTCCCAGTCGGGCGCACCGAGTCCCACCAGAGCCGGCACGAAATACACCCCATCGTTGGACGCGAGCGATGCGGCCAGGGCTTCGGTTTCCGCACTCTGCGTGATGATCCCCAGCCCGTCCCGCAACCATTGCACCGCCGCACCGGCGATGAAAATCGACGCCTCCAGCGCGTAGACCGGCGCACCGGCGGCATCGCAGGCGATGGTCGTGAGCAGTCCGCTGCCCGATGCGGGCCGCCGATCGCCCGTGTTCAGCAGCAGGAACGCGCCGGTGCCATACGTGTTCTTGCCGTCACCGGCATTCCATCCGCCCTGACCGAACAGCGCCGCCTGCTGATCACCGGCGATACCGCTGATCGGCAAGGCCACGCCGATCGTGGCCACGGTGGATCGCGCCGCTTCCCCACTCGACGGCACGATGCGTGGCAGCACCGAGGCCGGAATGCCGAACAGCGCGCACAACTCGGGCGACCACGTGCGTGTCGCGAGATCGTAGAGCATCGTGCGGGAGGCGTTCGTGTGGTCGGTGACATGGGCCATGCCGCCGGAGAGATGCCACACGAGCCAGCTGTCGATCGTACCGGCCGCCAGTTCTCCGCGCCGCGCGCGTGCCGCGTTGTCGCCCTGTGCCAGCAGCCACTCCAGTTTCGTGGCACTGAAGTAGGGATCGGTGACCAGACCGGTGCGTTCGGCGATCATCGGTGCATGTGACGCGAGGGACGCGCACCGCTCCGCCGTGCGGCGATCCTGCCACACGATGGCCCGATGCACCGCGCGTCCGGTCGATCGCTCCCACAGGACGATGGTCTCGCGCTGATTGGTGATCCCGATCGCCGCCGGCACCAGCCCCGTTGCCTGCCGGGCATCGGCCATCGCTTCCCGCGCCGCATCGAGCGTGCGCTCGAGAATCTCGTGCGCGTCGTGCTCCACCCAGCCGGGTGCGGGATAGTGTTGCGTGATTTCGCGATAGGCGCGTCCGATCACGCGCCCATCGTGGGCGATGACGAGGCAGGTGGTTCCGGTCGTTCCCTGATCGATGGCCAGCACGCAGGTCATGCGATGAATCTCCCGGGGGTCAGCGGCGTGAAGTGTCGATGTGCAACGTCGACGTGATCGATACGGTGAACGCCACGGTGATCGAGTGCGTCGTCGACACGATCGTCGACACGATCAATGAAGGGGCAGGAACGGTGGTTCGAGAAACCCCCGATCGGTGAGATACCCCCGCACCAGCGCGCGGGGCGTGACATCGAAAGCGGGATTCCACGCCGGCACACCGACGGGCAGTTCGCCGAGTTCCTCGGCGTCGCGATATTCGATGACGATATCGGCACCGGTGGCCGTGTGCGGATCGATGGTGCTGCGTGGTGCGGCCACATACAACGGCACCCCGTGCGCGGCGGCCGCCAGCGCGACGCCATACGTACCGATCTTGTTGGCCACATCACCGTTGGCCGCGATCCGGTCCGCTCCCACGATCACGAGATCGACCAACCCCTGGGCCAGCAGCGAGGCGGCCGCGCCATCGGGCAATACCGACACCGATATCCCTGCGCGGGCCAGTTCCCAGGCGGTGAGGCGCGCGCCCTGACGCAGCGGCCGGGTCTCATCGGCATAGACGGTGAGTGTGCGTCCACGCGCATGCGCCGTGTACAGCGGAGCCAGCGCGGTGCCGATCCCCGCGGTCGCGAGCGCACCGGCGTTGCAATGCGTGAGCACGCGCGCGCCATCGGGCACGATGGGCAGACCATGCTCCCCGATGGCCTCGCACATGGCCACATCCTCCGCACGAATGGACTCCGCTTCGGTGCGCAAGGTCTGCAGAAGCGAGCCGGCCTCACCTGGCCCTGCTCTGTGCGCCGCCCGCACCATGCGATCGATCGCCCACGCAAGATTCACCGCCGTGGGGCGTGCGTGCTGCAACCGCCGTGCATATCCGCCCAGCAGCGCGCCCGCCCGGGCATCCTGCCCGTCGCCGTCGGCTTCCAGTGCGACCACCAGACCGATCGCCGCCGCCACCCCGATGGCCGGCGCGCCCCGCACCGCCAGCGAGCGGATGGCCTCCACGATCTCATCGAGCGTGACGAGATCGCGCACCACCTCCGCACCTGGCAGCAGACGCTGATCCAGAATGCGCAGAGCGCGCTGGTCGGGGGACCAGCCGACGGCGGGGATGGGAAGCACGGGGGGAAGCTAGTGGATGGGGACGAGGGGGACGGATACTGGAGGACCTACGGGAGCTGGGACCACGGGAGCTGGGACCACGGGAGCTGGAACCACGGGAGCTGGAACCACGGGAGCTGGAACCACGGGAGCTGGAACCACGGGAGCTGGAACCACGGGAGCTGGAACCACGGGAGCTGGAACCACGGGAGCTGGACCTACGGGGAACCACGGTACCACGGAGGCTGGAAAAACGGGGCCCGTAGTTCCAGCTCCCGTCGTTCCAGCTCCCGTAGTTCCAGCCCCGTAGCGCCCCCCCGTAGGTCCATCGCCCGCCTTCCTCTCCCCATCCACTAGATTCCGCATCTCCCTTACCAACCCGCGCCCCCGCCATGTCCTACCAGTTCCTGCAGTTCGATGTCGCCGACCGGATCGCGACGATCACGGTCAATCGCCCCGACAAGCTCAACGCCCTGAACGACGCGACCATCGCGGAACTCGGGCGGGCCATCGACGAAGCGAACGCCCGGGAAGACGTGGGTGCGGTGCTGCTCACCGGCGCCGGTCGCTCGTTCGTGGCGGGGGCCGATATCTCGGAGCTGGAGAGCCAGTCGCCGCTGGAAGCCCTCAAGCGGGCCCGCGCCGGACAGGCCATTTTCCGTCGATTCGAAACCAGCCCCAAGCCCACCGTGGCCGCCATCAATGGTTTTGCGCTTGGAGGGGGGTGTGAACTCGCGATGTCGTGCCACATCCGCATCGCGAGCGAAAAAGCCAAACTGGGTCAGCCGGAAGTGAAGCTCGGCATCGTGCCGGGGTATGGTGGCACCCAGCGTCTGCCGCGCCTCGTGGGTCGTGGCCCGGCCCTGCGCCTGTTGCTCACCGGCGAGATGATCGACGCCGCGGAAGCCTGGCGCCTCGGGCTCGTGGACCAGGTGGTGGCGCCGGATGCCCTGATGGACACCACACGCGCACTGCTGCAGTCCATGCTCGCCAACGCCCCGCTGGCTCTCGCGGGCTGCATCGAAGCGCTCAACCGCGGTCTCGATGTCGATCTCGAAGAAGGCTGCACCATCGAGTCGGACTTTTTCGGACTGCTGTCGGCCACCAGCGACATGCGCGAAGGCATGAAGGCGTTTCTCGAGAAGCGCGCGCCGGTTTTCACCGGCCGCTGACGGTCGCCGGAATCCGCCGCAGCGACGCGCCACCGGACCATCCGTTTTTTCAGCCACAGCCCGCTCGTGCTCGCCCGACTCGTCCTGCGTGAGTATCGCAATTTCGCGAGTCTCGATCTCGATGTGCCCACGGGCGGGCTGGTGGTGATCGGGGAGAACGGGCACGGCAAGACGAATCTGCTCGAAGCCGTGGCCTACCTCGGCCTGCTGCGTTCGTTCCGCGGCGCGCGGGACGCCGATGTCGTGCGATTCGGCGCGCCGGCGTTTCATGTGCGCGCCACGCTGGACACGCCCGCCTCGTGGCACACGGTGAGCGTGGGGTATGAACGCGCCAGCAAGCGCAAACGCGCGATGCTGGATGGTGTGGAGCAACCCCGTCTCACGGCAGCGCTGGGCGCGTTGCCATCGGTGACGTTCTCACCGGCCGACGTGGCGCTGGTGGCCGACGGACCCGGCGAACGACGTCGGTATCTCGATGTCATGCTGGCGCTCTCGTCCCCCGTGTATCTGCAGGCGCTGCAGGGATACCGCAGTGCACTGCTGCGCCGCAACGCGGTATTGAAAGCCGCGCTGCGCGGCCCGGCACGCCAGGACCGCCACCACGATCACGAAGCGCGGGTGAGCGTGTGGGAACCGGCGCTGGCCGAGCATGGCGGGGTCATTGTCGCGGCCCGTCAGACCTTCGTGCAGACCCACGCCGAACGGTATGCGCAACTCTGCGCCGCCATCGGCGAGCGTCAACCCGCACACCTGCGTTACACCAGTGTGGGTGGTCACGCCGCCACGGCACCGGCCAATACATCGGCCCGTACATCTTCCGCCGGAGCGATTCCCGCCGGAGCGATCGATGCAGCGAGTCCGGCATCGATTGGAGATGCCGCCACGCAGACCGAGGCGCTCACCCGCGCGTTTGCCCAGCAGCGGGCCACGGAACTCCGGCGGGGCGTCACCCTCGTGGGCCCGCATCGCGACGACCTGGTGCTCACCCTCGGCGGACGCGATCTGCGGACGTTCGGATCGGCCGGTCAGCAACGCAGTGCCGCCATCGCCCTGCGTCTGCTCGAACTGCTGACGTTGCGCGAGGCACTCGGCCACACCCCCCTGTTGCTGCTCGACGATCCGTTCGCCGAATTGGACCTGGGACGTGCGGCCCGGGTGCTCGATCTGCTTCACGAGACCGGCGCCTCACAGGTGTTGCTGGCCGTCCCGCGCGAAGAGGACATCCCCGACGCCTACACACGACTGGAACGCCGCACGATGCAGGACGGCGTGCTGCATGGCGCCACCAGCGCCGCGGCATCCTGAACTCCAGAGGAGCTCCCCTCCATGCCCCCTCGCCGTGATCGTGGCGGTCGCCGGCCGCTGAGCGCCATGGGCGACGTGGTGGCCTCGGTGCTCGAAAAGGCCGGGCTCACCGACCGTGTCGCGCAGGCCTCGGTCATTCCGGAGTGGCCCCATCTGGTGGGCGTACAGATCGCGGGCGTGACGGAACCCCTGTTGCTGCAACAGGACGGCACGCTGGTGGTCATGGTGAAAACCCATGCCTGGATGCAGGAACTGACCCTGCTCGAACCGGAGTTGCTGCGGTCGCTCAACCGCGATCCGTCACGCGCGCCGATCGCCAGACTCCGCTGGATGCTGCGGCGCTGAGGAACAGGCGTCGACCGGGGTTTTCATGGTTTTGTAAGTCGTTGATTTTCAATATGTTGCGCTGAGCATTCCCAGTTGCTTTGTACCCCGGTTTCGGGTAGATTTCAGGCTTGTGTTTCCAAGCCACATCCTGTCACATCCCGGCACGAATTCAGCAGGAATCTCCCCGTCACATGGCCAACAGCAACGCCAGCGGCAACGACGCGCACGAGAACGAGTACGGCGCACAGAGCATCACCGTCCTCAAGGGTCTCGAAGCGGTCCGGAAGCGCCCCGGTATGTACATCGGTTCGACCTCGGCGCGCGGTCTGCATCACCTCGTGTACGAAGTCGTCGACAACTCCATCGACGAAGCACTGGCCGGTTTCGCGAAGCGGATCGAAGTCATCATTCACGCCGACGACTCCATCACGGTGGAAGACGACGGGCGCGGGATTCCCGTGGACGTGCATCCGGTGGAGAAGTTGCCCGGTGTCGAACTGGCTCTGACCGTGCTGCATGCCGGCGGCAAGTTCGACAAGAACACCTACAAGGTGTCGGGCGGTCTGCACGGCGTCGGTGTGTCGGTGGTGAACGCACTCTCCGACAGCCTCAAGGTGTGGATCAAGCGCGACGGCAAGGAGCACTACATCGACTTCGCGCGTGGGGTGACCACGACCAAGCTCAAGGTGCTGCGCAGCGTACCGGCGAAGGAGACCGGCACGAAGACCTGGTTCAAGCCTGACGCCACGATCTTCCAGGAGACCACGCGCTACGAGTGGAGCACGCTGGCGAGCCGTTTGCGGGAACTGGCTTTCCTCAACAAGGGCATCCAGATCACGCTGCGCGACGAGCGGCCCGAGGAACTGAAGGACGGGCAGCCGCGTGAGGAAATCTTCTTCGCGCGTGGCGGCCTCAAGGAATTCGTGGCGTTCCTCAACGGCCACAAGAAGCCGTTGCATCAGGACGTGGTGTATATCGACACCGAGCGTGACGACATCGGCATCGAGATGGCGCTGCAGTACAACGACAGCTATGCCGATACGGTGTTCTCGTTCGTCAACAACATCAACACGCACGAAGGCGGCACGCATCTCACCGGCTTCAAGAGCGCGTTGACTTCGGTGATCAACAAGTACATCGAGAAGTCGAGCAATCTGAACAAGAAGGACAAGGAAATCCGTCTGTCCGGCGACGACGTGCGCGAAGGTCTCACGGCCGTGTTGTCGGTGAAGGTGCGTGAACCGCAGTTCGAAGGACAGACCAAGACCAAGCTGGGCAACTCGGAAGCCGAAGGCGCCGTGCGCAGCGTGATGAACGAACTGCTCTCGCAGTATCTCGAAGAGCATCCGCGCACGGCCAACGCCATCATCGACAAGGCCATCTCCGCGTCGCGTGCGCGCGAGGCGGCACGCAAGGCGCGTGATCTCACGCGCAAGAAGAACGCGCTCGACGTGGCCGCGTTGCCCGGC
Source organism: Gemmatimonas aurantiaca (assembly GCF_037190085.1). Taxonomy (NCBI): domain Bacteria; kingdom Pseudomonadati; phylum Gemmatimonadota; class Gemmatimonadia; order Gemmatimonadales; family Gemmatimonadaceae; genus Gemmatimonas; species Gemmatimonas aurantiaca. The sequence continues at coordinate 359,638 of NZ_JBBCJO010000001.1, read as the reverse complement.
AAGCTGGCCGACTGCTCCCTCTCCGACCCGGCGCTCTGCGAGCTCTACCTGGTCGAGGGTGACTCGGCCGGCGGTTCGGCCAAGCAGGGGCGCAACCGGAATTTCCAGGCCATCCTGCCGCTGCGCGGCAAGATCATCAACGTGGAGAAAGCGCGCTTCGACAAGGTGCTTTCCAACGAGGAAATCCGCACGATCATCACGGCGATCGGTACGGGCATCAAGGAGGAGTTCGATCTCCAGAAGGCCCGGTATCACAAGATCATCATCATGACCGATGCCGACGTGGACGGTGCGCACATCCGTACGCTGCTGCTCACGTTCTTCTTCCGGCAGATGCCCGAGCTGATCGACGCCGGTCACATGTACATCGCGCAGCCGCCCCTCTATCGCGTGGCCAAGGGGAAGGAGGAGTTCTACGCCTACTCCGAACGGGAACGTGACGGATACGCCGAGCGTCTCGGTGGACCGGAGGGGCGCGGCAACATCATGGTGCAGCGGTACAAGGGGCTGGGGGAAATGAATCCCGATCAGCTCTGGAGAACCACGATGGACCCGGAGACACGCACGATGCTTCGCGTGACCATGGACGACGCCGTGATGGCCGATCAGACCTTCCAGACCCTCATGGGCGACGACGTCGAACCCCGCCGGGTGTTCATCGAAACCAACGCGCGATTCGTGAGCAATCTGGATATCTAGACGGAACCGCCGCGGTGTTGCACCGGGGTGTGTCACCACGGTTGCAGCGAGGTGTATCGACGCCGGCTCCTATCGGGCCGGCGTCGGTCGTTTCTGCTCCTTCAATGTTCATCACCAGGCGCCAGCATGCGCCGTAACAATGTCCGCAGACGCTGCTGCTCGGCCGCATTCAGCCGATCGGTGAGCGGCGCCAGCGCATCCTGCACCTGCCGGTAGAGCCGTTCGACGAGTCGCGCACCGGTACGTGTCAGAAACACATCGACGGCCCGGCCGTCTTCCGCGCTGGGCGCACGGGCCACCAGCCCCCGCTGCTCCGCCCGGGCAATCAATCCGGTCATCGTCGATTTCTCGAGACCGAGATGATCGGCGAGCGCCGCCATCCGGGGACGCCGGTCCCGCAGGATTCCCAGCACCCGCAACTGCGTCAGCGACAGATCGTTCTCCGCGCCGATGCGGTTGAGCACGGCCATCGTGACGAAGGCCGCCTGCACGAGCGCGTCGATCACATCCTCGTCGTGTGCACCGGATGATTCCGGCAATGTCGTCTTCGGCATCGGTCGGTCTCCACTTTCTATGGTTAGTATTACGAATTAATTTAGTTTCTGTTACGAACCTTTCAACCCCCGGCGCTCCCACGCCGCCGGATGCACGTCCGCTCACTCCGACTCCCTGCGAGGCACTCCCATGAAAGCCGCCGTCATCACCTCGTTCGACCGTCCACCCCGCTATGGCGATTTTGCCGACCCGATCCCCGAAGGCCCGGAAGAGATGCTCGTGGACGTACTCGCCGTGGGCCTCCATCACCTCACGCGCGCCCGGGCCAGCGGGACACACTACTCGGGTACCGTCGCGCTTCCGGCCGTTCCCGGTGCCGATGGCGTGGGACGCGGGCCCGATGGCCTGCTCCGTTACTTCGTGGTCGATGGCTCGAAGAGCGGCACCATGGCCGAACGTACGGTGATCGAACTCGATCGCAGCATCGTGTTGCCGCCGGACGCCGATCCCGTCACGATTGCCGCGGCCATGAACCCGGCGATGGGAGCGTGGCTCGCGCTCCGCTGTCGTTTCCCCTTTGCAGCCGGACAGAAGGTCCTCATCCTCGGCGCCACGGGTAGTGCCGGGCGCATGGCGGTGCAGATTGCCCACCATCTCGGCGCCGCGCGCATCATCGCCGCGGGGCGCAATCCACAACAACTGGCCACGCTGGCGGCGCTCGGCGCCACCGATGTGGTGACGCTGGACGATGCGCGACTCGGTGCCCTTGCCCACGACATCGATGTGGTCCTCGATTTTGTGTGGGGCGACACGGCGGGCCGTCTTGCCGAATCCCTGGTGATCGAACGCGCCGATCGCACCAGGCCACTCACCTGGATCCAGGTGGGGTCCGTTGGCGGAGCCACCGCTCCCATCCCCGCGGCGGCCCTGCGCGCATCGCGGCTGCAGTTCATCGGCAGTGGCATCGGTTCGGTGCCGGGACGTGAGATCGTGGCCGAGCTCCCGACACTCGCCGAGGAGATCACCCGCGGCACCCTCCGGATCGACGCCAGAGTGATGCCTTTGCGGGATGTGGAAACCGCCTGGAGCGATGTCGGCACGAACGAACGGATCGTGCTCAGGCCGTGACAGCGATGTGACGCCTGGTACCAACCGAAGTCTGAAATGGTGGGAGTCCCCGGCTGTGCATTCCGGGGACCGGGGTTCTCGCCGAGGACCTCCCTTTCTGAACTTCAATCAGGCTCCTCGTGAAACGACGCGGTTTCACTCTCATCGAGATTCTGATCGTGGTGGTGATGATCGCCGTGCTGGCGGCCATTGCCCTCCCCCGCATGCGCATCGAACAATCACAGGTCGATGGCGCGGCCCGGACCATCTCCAGCGCCATCATGGCAGCGCGCACGGATGCCGTCAGTCGCGGCCACAATGTGCTCGTGGTGTTCGACACCGCCGCACGTGTCGTGCGCACGGTCTGGGATACGAACAACAATCTGCAGATCGACGGCGGCGAGAAGACCCGGCCGGCACTGCTCGGCGAACGCGTGACGTTCGCACGCGGCGCCGGCATTCCGCCCTACAATGGCGTCACGGAGGATTTCCCCTCCCTGATGACAGTCGACGGCATGCCGGCCCTCGTCATTCAGCGCAATGGGGCGCTCGATCGGGGCGGCACACTGTATGTCACCTCGCGTCGCGGCGCCCAGGGTATCGGCGAGGTCGACGCCCGGGCATTGCAGTTCTCCCGCGCCACCGGCCATGCCACGGTCTACATCTACGCCACCGATGGCTGGAGGCTGCAATGAACCGCAAGGGTTTCACACTGATCGAGACCGTCATCGCGCTCAGCATCTTCTCGGCGGTGGTGCTCTCCATCGGTCTGGGTACGACGAAGCTGCAACGCAGCGTCAGCGATTCCGGTCTGCGCACCCGCGCCTTTGCCCGCGCCGACGTGCAGATCGGCATGGCGCGCGCCTGGCCGACATGGGGCACACTGGAAAACCTCACCGGAACGCCCTACAACGGCACGAAGGACGGCCTGATCACCTCCACGGTGGTTCAGGTGGACACCCTGGCGAAGAAGCGTATCAAACGGCTCACGGTGACAGTGACCTCCGCCGTGCCGGGCGCGCTCGCCATTCCGGTCAAACGCACGATTTCCATCGCGGCCCCATGAGCACGAGACCCCGACGTGGTATGACGCTGCCGGAGATCCTGATCTCGATCACGATCTTCGGTGTGGTATTCGGCGGAGCCATCAGCTTCCTCGTTGCGCAGAGCAAGGGTCTGCGGACGCTGGCCACCCAGAGCAATGCGGTGCAGAGCGGTCGATTCGGCCGTGATCTTCTGCGGACCGAATTGCGCACGGCGGGCACGGGCGTGACGGAAGAGCAACCGATCATCGTGCTGGCCAACGACAGCGCCTTCGCCTTCAACGCCGATCTCACCACGGCCAACAGGGACTCGGTGGCTCTCACGGGCGCCGTCTATGTCGATACCTACGCCGAAGCGGGCCAGGTGACGGCGCTGACGCAGGGGGCGGCGGTGACGGTGCCCGGATCGAATCCGGCGGTGACGTATCCCCTGCAGGACTATTCGCAGTCCACGTCGATCTTCATCAACAGCGACGCCGAGTTCCTGAGCTACTGGTTCGCGCCCGATGCCGCAGCCGGCAACAACAAGTATGCGTTGTGGCGTCAGGTCAACAACGGCGCTCCCGAAGTCGTGGCCACGGGCATCAACAAGGCCACCGGGCAGCCCTTCTTCCGATACTACTACGACCCGGCGAAGTTCGGCGCGACCAACCCGAGTCTCGATTCCGTGCCGCGGGCCTGGCTGCCTCTGGCCAAGACCGTGGCGCAGCGCGGTCTGGGGGCCGACACCGGAGTCGCCGTCACCACACGGATCGACGCCCTGCGCGCGGTCGAAGTGAACTACGAAGTGACGCCACAACGGGGCGGAGTGAACGAGGTGGTCCGCTACCTGGTCCCGTTGCCCAATGTGGCGAACGCACGGCAGTCGCGCGCCTGTGGCCGTCCGCCCATCACGCCGGTGGCGCCGACCGTGACATGGCGGAGTGATTCCAACTTCGTCCAGGTCACGATTCCCCGCGCCGTCGACGATGGCGCCGGCGAGGCCGACGCGGTGCGGTATGTGTTGTGGCGGCAACAGGTGGGAGCGGCTTCCTGGGGTGATCCCATCAGCACCATCGCCGCCAATCAGTCGAGCACCTACACCATCCACGACATGGGGATGCCAGTGCGGCCTGGCGTCTACCGGTATGCGGTCGCAGTGCAGGATTGCACACCCAATCTCTCCGGGATCGCCGCATCCGCCAACGTCTCCGTCCCATGATGCCCTCACAGACGCATACCCATCGCCACCGTCGGCTTGCGAATGAGCGGCGGGGCGCGGCGCTGCTCACCGTGCTGATCGTCAGCATCGTGGCGGTGACCCTGGCGCTGACGTCGTCCATGCTCGTGATGAGCAATACGCTCGTCCAGAATTCCAGCGAGCGCGCGGCCATGCTCGACGACGCCGCACTCTCCGGCCTGGAAGAAGCGCGCAACCGTCTCAACGCCGCGCTCGATACCGTTCCACTGGCCGGCTACATCGCCCTCGAAAACGACGTGGCGATCACCGGGGGCAACGGCATCACCCGATCCACATGGGTGGGGCGCATCGGCAACGCCGACTCACTTGCCAACGCCGGTGAATACGGCGTGCAGGCCGAGATCGTCTCCCGGGCCAAGGACGCCGCCGGCAACTCCACGATCCGTCGCTCGCTCGTGTACCAGAGCTCCTTTGCGCGCTACGCGTACTTCACCGACAAGGGGAAGATGGCCAACGGCACGACGTTGTGGATCGCGCTCGGTGAAACCTACGCCGGCCCGTTTCATTCGAACGATTCCATCTACATCTACACACTGGCGTATCCGCAGGGGATCTTCAAAGATGTGGTGACCACCGCCACCGGTGTGTACAACGCGTCGAATGCCCGCTGGGACAAGGGACCCGCCACGAAGATCGCACCGATTGCGCTGCCCGGCACTGCCGATCTGAATCTGGTCAAGACCATCGCGACCAAGGCGGGATACGTGTTCACGCCGGCGGTCGTGACCGGCGACAGTGCGTTGGTGACCATGCGCATCGAGTTCGTCGCGATCGATGTCGATGGTGATGGCAACGTGACCGGCCCTGACGAAGGTTTCTTCCGGGTGTACCGGACGAAGGCAACCAATCCCTATGGCCATGGGTATGCCGCCGCACGGACCATGGCACCACCAGCCGGTGCCCGCGGTCCCCTGGACAGTCTGCTGTATTCGCCGAATTGCGGCGTCGTCACGACCGTCGGTGGCGTGACGAGCATGACGACATCGCTCCGCGGGATTCCCGAAGGCGGGACCGGCAACTACCGCGACCGCATGAAGCAGAAGCAGGACGCCTTCGACGATCTCAATGCCCGGTGTTTCCTGGGTGGTGACCCGCGTCTGACTCCCACGGGTGTCTTCACGCCCACCGACTCGGCCGGCGAGTGGCTGCCACGAACCAGTGGCACGGTGCCGGCCGTCGTGGCGGCGCGTCCCGATGGCGCATATCTGTGGCCGCTCAGCCCGAACTACAACCCCAACTTCCGCGGCACCATTTTTGTCGAAGGACGTGTGGGTGTGAGCGGTGTCGTGCGCGGCCGTGTCACGCTGGCTTCACGCAACGCCACCATCGTGCTGTCCGACCTCACGCAGGCCACGAGTCCCGCCACCACGTCGGGCACGTGCCGCCCCGACGATGACATCATCGGATTGTTTGCCGGTGACTACATCCTGTTCGCGGACAACACGCTACAGAGTCCGCAGCAGCGGCGCAGCAACGACAGCACGAGCTGGCGCCTGCCCCGCAAGGACTTCGATCCGTCACCCGGCCGACCGGATCTGGCGGTGCATGCCGTGACACTCGGCATTCAGTCGGTCGCCACCGAGCGGCCCGGACCACCGTCCGGGCTGGGAACGGCCTACTGGGTGAACCGCGGTACCATCCGCCAGGTCGGTGGCCGCATCAACAAGCAGGCTTCACCCAGCGGCACCATGAGTGGCACCGTGCTGCACGGCTATCACGAGGACGTGTCGTTCAATCGGTGTGCGATGTCGTATCCGCCGCCGTACTTCCCCACGACGGGACGCTGGACACTCAGTCAGTACTACGAGCTCGATCCGCAGGGATTCGATATCGGCGACTGGTTCGCGCGGCGGTAGGTCGGCTGGCGGCGGCGGTTGGGTGAGCTACAGCCTGAGTCGTGCGAGACGACTCCGCATCCACGCGGCCAGCGCGACCTCCGTGAGTGAGCCGGCAGCGAGAGCCGTCATGACTTGCACAACCTCTGCCTCCGTAGCGTCCAGATCCTTCCCGTTCAATCCGAGAAAGATCATGGCCGCGAGGAAGGCCGTGCGTTTGTTGCCATCATTGAACGGGTGTCCCTTCGCCAGTCCGAACGCGCAGGCCGCGGCGAGCATCGCCAGATCGGAATCGGATTCGGCGTGATGCGTCTGCAGGGGACGGGCGAGCGCGGCCTCCAGGGCGTGCTCGTCGCGCACGCCCAGCAGACCGCCGTGCTCGCGCAGTTGGTCGAGGTGAACGGCGTCCAGTACGAGTCCCGGTACCCAACGCGGGGGGAGCCATGCGCTATTTCGCGAGTTCACGCAATGCGTTCCGGAACTTCCTGGCGGCATGCGCCGCCACGGCAAGCCCAGCTTCGACATCCGGATCGTACGGGGTCAGCAGGATGCCCTGATCGGTCTCCACTGCCAGAATGGGTCACCGACCGTGAGATGCAGCCGCTCCGCCATATCCTTGGGGATCGTCGCCCCGATCGAGCCACCGACCTGGCGCAAGGTGAGTTCGCGCACCATCGCCACTCCGTGGCACTGTCATACTACAACAGAAGGCGGTCGCGGAAGAATCGAGTGGTGCCGAACCGCCTGGCCCCCCCGCAGGTGGCGGCAACCGCTGAATGGTCGCGGAATTGCCGACGGCGTGCCGGAACGCCAGAATAGCAAGAGGGTCCACATTGGACCATTCAATCCTGCCATGCAATTCCGCGGCATCCCGCTCCCACCATATCGCACCACGTCCCAATGCTGGATTGTGCGAACCGTCCGATGCCCTTCCCTCGCTCGCTCCTCCCGCTGAGCCTCGGCCTGCTGCTCGTCGTCGCGTCACCAGCGCACGCGCAGAAGGACCAGCAGGCGCAGCCGGCGACATCCGAAGCAGCGGTGATCGACACCGCACCGCTCGTGCGAGCAAGACGTGTCGTGCAACGCTACCTGAAGCGCGCGCGCACCGCTTGGCTGGACAGTGAACACCGCCGCGTCGGGGGCCGGGGACACGACTGGCTCAGCGGACAGTTCGGGACATATGTACACTGCCACGCGAACGAAACCCGTGGCCGATACATTCTGCCGATGCCCCGCGGCTACACTCCCATCGCGGTGAGCAGTGCATACGGGCTCTGCCCCACGTGGATGCTGATGGACGTTCCCGACTCCGTGCGCGAGACCGCCAGACAGGGAGCGTTCTTCACGGCGGCCCATGCCGATTCCCTGGCGCACGCCCGCGACAGCCTGCGCACGGTGCTGCAACGGACGCTCGCCGAAACGCCGGATGACCAGTGGATCCTCGGCCAGTACATCCGCTTTCTCGTATACGACAGCCTGTACGCGCCGGCCCTGAAGGTTCTGGCCTCCTGCGGCGCCGAGCCGTGGTTGTGCGCCGCGCTCACGGCGTATGTGCATCACGAACAAGGTGATGACCGTGAAGCCGATGCCCACTTCGCGCGGGCGCTGTCGACCATGGCGCCGGACGAACGGTGCGGACTCACCGATATCGGGGCCATCCTGCCACTGGCCCAACGCAAGGAATACCTCGAGCGTCCCTGCGACATTCGGCACGCGATGGCGCAGCGCCACTTCTGGCTGGCCGATCCGGCATGGACGACATCATACAACGAGCGTCGCGCCACCCACATGGCCCGACGCATCGCGGCCATGTTGCACACCTCCGGTGGCGTCGACGAACGCTACGACTGGACCCCGAACGGTGGTGGGCCCACGGTCCAGGAAATGATCCAGCGATACGGCTGGCCTGCGCTGACGACGTGGATCGGGGTGCAGACGGATACCGGGCACTCCAGCTATCTCGAAGCCCGCGGCACGTCGCCTCTCGCTCCCTACTCCTCGGCTGAATACGACGGTCCCCGCGTGGCCTTCGACGCGCCGGGGCTCCTGTTTCTCGACGAGACGCGGGCCGCTGATACCGCATGGACACTCACCCCACCGGAGGGCGTGTCGGCCGTCCACGAGCGCGGCTTCCGGAAAACCGTGTGGTGGCCGTTCGCACACATGCGCATGCCCGGCACCCGCGTGGTCCAGTTCACGGAGTGGCAGATGGTCACATTCCGGCGACAGACACAATTGCAGATCGCCGCTGCCGTGGACATCGCCGCCGTACATGCGGGTTCCGACTCCGCATCGCCACGACATGACACACTCACCTTTCTCGTGAGTCCCGAGCCCGATGTCTTCACGACCATCGCAACCACGTCGGGCGTCCAGGGTGCCTCGGCGGTGCTGTCGGGTCGGATCGCGCCGATCTCGGGCGTGCTGTCGTTCGAGTTGCAGGGCACCATGCAGGGCAATACGCAGAGCAGTACGAGTGACCATACGCCCGATCGCGTCCTGGGTCGTGTACGACGCGGCTATCGTGCGCCGGGCACGCTCGACGACCTGGGCAGCGATTCCATCGCCCTGTCCGATCCCGTGTTGTTCCGTGCCGACGGCCCAGACCTGCCACGCGATGTCGACGCGATGCTGCCGCACATGCTGCCGGGTGTGAGTGTCGCACGGGACCGTATCGGTCTCTTCTGGGAAACCTACGGCGTGCCGGCGAGCGACAGTGTGCAGTTCACCATCGCGGTGACTCCTCGGCAGCGCCCGGGTTTCCTGCGTCGCGCGGTGGCGGCACTCAAACTCATGGCCGCGCCCTACAATGGTGTGGCCGTTGGCTGGCAGGACCCGGCCGCCTCCCCCAACGCCACCGGCGGCCAGGCGCAGCGACGCGGCACGCCCATTCTCTCGCGGGCGATGTACTTCGATCTCTCGAAGCTCTCACCGGGTGAATACGTGCTCGAAATCTCGGCGACGGATGCCAAACAACGGACCGCGCTGGCATCACGCGTGATTCAGGTGCGCTAGCCGACGGCGACACGACGCGCCAACCGATCGCCCGCTCAGAGAGATCGTCGTGGTGCGATGCCCAGCCGCGTCATGCGTCGATAGAGCGTGGATCGATGAATGCCGAGCCGCATCGCAAGCCGCTTCGTATTCCAGCCTGCGTCGTCGAGGAGACGAAGCAACTCCACCCGATCGGCATCCGTATGGCCCGGTGTGTCGGACGCGGCGAACATTCGTGGTCCGGATTCGTGTACCGCGCGCGCCGGTGGAGATACCGGTGGGAATACGCTCTGTGAGGTGGCAGCCGAGAGCATGGTCTGGACCTGCCGGGTGCCGATGGTGGGACCGTCGGCGAGCAGCGCGGCCCGTTCGACAAAAAGTCGAAGCTCCCGGACATTGCCGGGCCACGGCAGCGAGGCCAGTACGTCCAGTGCCTCCGACGTGAAATGGATCGTGCGGGCGCTCGCCTGCGCGCCAAAATGTTCGACGAGCAGACCGATGTCCTCACGACGCGCACGAAGTGGCGGCAGTGTGATCACACACCCCGACAACCGATGCGCCAGGTCGGCGCGGAACGTTCCGGCCTCGACACTTTGCATGAGCGGCAGGTTGGCGGCCGCCACGATACGGAAATCGCTCCGCCGGTCCAACCGGGCACCCACCGGACGAAACGCTCCCGTCTCCAGAGCGCGCAGCAGTTTCCCCTGCGCGATCGCCGCGAGTGTGCCGATCTCATCGAAAAACGCGGTGCCACGATCGGCCTCGACGAGAAAACCATCGGCATCATCGAGTGCGCCGGTGTATGCACCACGGACGTGCCCAAAAAGGGTGCTCTCGAAGATGCTCTCGGGAATCGCGCACACATTGAACGGGATGAAACGACCGCGGCGCCCCGACGCCACGTGGATCGCCTGCGCGACGAGTTCCTTCCCCGTGCCGGTCTCCCCTTCGATGAGCACCGGTAGACGAGCCGCCGCGACACGCGCAATGAGATCGCGGACGCGATCCATGATTTCACTGCGTCCCAGCAGCGTGCTTACGGAACCGACGGTACTCCTCGAATTGTTCGAATTGACGGACATGGTGCTCTCCGCATTGCGCAGTGGATCCGCGGAACTGGAGTGCTCATGATACCCGAATAAATACCGAATCACAAGAGAGGCCGAGGACGTGCCGAAACGCCCGAGGCCGTCATGCGAATTCGCGCGAATGCGCGCGAATCCGCAAAACGACCGGGGAGAGTGGAAACGCTCAAATGACTGTACATCAACGAGTTGCATGAATGATTCACATGGCACTCTTCGTGCTTTGTTCGGGGGATGGTCGTTCATCGTTCACCATCATCCCCATTTCCCATGTTCTCACGTCTCGCGGTGCTCGTGAGCGTCGGCGCGGCAGCCGCTGCTTCGATGCTCTCCTCGCTGGTCCCTCCGGAGCGGCCTGCACCCGCTTCCGATGCGCACCATGCTCCACCATTGCGATCGCTGCCGTCGCCACGATCGCGCCAGTCACTCACCGTCAACACCCGCGCCGTCAATCCCGGCACATCGATCGCCACCGATCAGTGTTTCACATTCGCGTTCGATGCCACGACGGCATCGGAATGCGGCGATCTGCGTGTGGCGCATGCACTCCCCTCGACCCGCGTGCGGGGGTCGGCGCGGACGCCCACGCTCGTGTATCACGCGCAACATGCGCATCCCTATCCCGTCGTGCGCGCGAACGTCACCCTCCCCAGTGGAACGGTGTCGACCGCGACGGCCACGTTGCAACTCGTCGTGAACGGCACACCCACCACCGTCGCGGCACAGAACTACACCGGCACCCAGCTCCCCGGTGGGAGCACGCGCCGGATCGCGTTGACATTCGATGGCATCAGCTATCCCACCGGTGTCTATCCCTACACTCTGGCGCTCTCGGCCACGGTGAACGGGACAACGGTGCAGACCCAGTCCGTCGATACGTTGATCATCGTCAACCGCAGCGCCTCCGAGTTCGGCGCCGGATGGTGGCTGGCCGGTTACGAGCGCCTCGTACTCCTTCCCGATGGGCCGATGTTGTGGGTGGGTGGTGACGGCAGCACGCGACTCTATCGCCGGAAAGTGGTGGGCGAGGCGGAGCTGCTGAATCATTGGGTCACCGACACCATCACGCGCCCCGACTCCATCATGAGTCCGTTGGCCAGCAATACGTTCGTGCGGGCAGTCGAAGGGGGCGCACGTGTCGTGTTCGACATCACGGGAGAGCATATCGCCACGATCAACCGGCTCGGCGATACCACCCACTTCGCCCGCACGAGCGGACGCCTCTCGGGTATCACCTTGCCGCGTGGGGCCCTGACATACGCCTTCACCTACGACGGCAATCAGAAGCTCGCACAGATCACGGCACCGACCGTATCCGGCACACGCAATGTCGGCACGTCGGTGAGCAGTGGACGCCTCACGTCCATCACCGATCCCGACGGCTTCGTCACCACCTTCGCGTACGGCGGATCGGTGACGAACCTCATGACCTCGCGCAGCGACAAACATGCGCGGGCGCGGACCTTCACATTCGACGGCGCGGCGCGGCTGGCGGGGACCACGGTCCATGCCGGGGCCGGATCGACCGATCCGATCACGTGGGCCGTGTGTACCGCCGAAACGCGCGGAATGCTGGGCGGCGGTACCTGTGGCGTGTCGCTGCCTCCCGACACGGTGAATGCCCGCACGACGATCGATGGACCGCGTGCCGTGGCGGACACCTGGAACATCGCTGTGAGCCGGTATGGCGCGGTGAATCGCCTCCGCGATCCCCGGGGGAGCACCTCGACCTTGCGGCGTGACGACTCCCGTTTCCCCGGGCTCGTGACCGAGGCCACCGATCCCACGGGATTCGTGCAGCAGTACACCTACAACGATCGTGGCAATCCCACCTCCCGCTGGGATCTCAATGCCTTCGCGCCAGGCGTGTCCGTGGTCTATTCGTACGCCTACGGCAGCACGCAGTGGCCCGACGGCGTGACGGCGATGTTCGTGCCGATGGGCGGGTCGGTGCAATTCACGTACGACACCCGCGGCAACGTACTGACCCGCGAAGACTATCGCGGCGCGGTGTCCCGCACCTCGTTCAACTACGGGGCGGCCGGGACCTCGGCGTCGGGGCTGCTGGTCTCCGTCGTCCATCCGAATACACTGGCGGGACGCACCGATTTCGATTCCCTGCAATACGATGCCCTCGGGAACGTGTCCGACACCCGTACCGCGTCGCGCATCGGTGCGGTCACGACGATCCATTCGGCCACGCACACCCTGAGCGACGCCATCGGACGTGCGGCCCAGGTGTGTGTCGACACCAGCATTGCGGTCACGCCGGCACAGCAGTGCACGTCGACGACGTTCGATCGCATGGATCGTGATTCCATCGTCACCGTCACCGCGCCACTCGGCGCCGGTACACAGACCCTCACGACGCGGAGTCGTTACGACCGAGAGGGACGTCTGGTGTGGCTGCAACGGCAGTCGTCGTCGCCCGACGCGAGCATCGGAGCCATCACCACCCAGTGGCAGTACGACAGCGCGGGACGGCGCATCGTGGAGACCGCACCGGACAACCAGGTCGAGCGCACGTTCTACGACCCAGCGGGAAACGTCGAGCGGGTGATCACGCGCAAGAGCGATACGGTGTCGATGACGTACGGCCTGGCGAACGAGCTGCTGACGCGACGGCTGTCGGCGGTGCGCTACACGGCGGTGACCGACACGGCATTCGATACGTTCGCATTTCCGTGGAAGCCGAACAGCGGCACCGACTATCTGATCCCGGTCGACACCCAGCAATTCACGTACGACAGCGCGGGACGGATTCTCACGGCCAACAATCGCGACGCCCGTGTCACGCGCACCTATCTCCCGAACGGTCTGCTCGCCTCGGAGCGGCAGATCCTGCGTGCCGCCAACGCCGCAACGATCGACACCACCAAACACAACTACCTGTTGTCGTTCCGCTACGACCTGAACGGACGACGCACGTCGGTGAAACTGCCGTCGCAGTTGGCGAGCGCGGGACAGGACAGTCTGTTGCGGGTCTACCATCCCTACCTCGACGATCTGCTGTCGATCTCCGATCCGCTGGGCAATGCCTACACCTACTCGTACACGGTGCGGAGTGAACCGGCAACGCTGGACTTTCCGGGTGGTTATCAGGAGCAGTGGACGTACAGCGCGGCGGGCTACGACAGCCTCGACGTGATCACCAATCCCAGTACGGCAAACGGCCGTATCGGCGTATCCCCCGTGCGTTCGGCACGCTCCGCATTCGACGCACGCGGATTCCGCCGGTGGCGCTACGATGCGGCCGGCTTCCGCGACACCGCACAGTTCACGTATACGGGTCTCGGACACCTGGCGTCGAGCAGCATGAGCCAGCAGGGCGCGATCCAGGGCGGCAGTGCGCGAGTGGGCAGCCGTGAGAAGCTGACCTACGATGCGTTGGGCAACATGTTGACCGACTCGACGACCACGTTCAACAGCTCGCGGACCGGCGGTAGTCTCAACCCCGGCGTGAGCAGCGCCTCACAGTCGTTCGCCTATTCCGCGAGCTATCAGGCGAACGTAGGGCGGATCACCGGGCAGGCTGGGGGCACGGGAGGGGCGCGCACCTACACGTACGATGCGGCGGGCAACACCCAGGCGTATCAGCGCACCGACGGCAGTACGAGTGACAGCCGGTTTCGTGAGCGGCGTCTCTCGTACTATGCGGCCGATGGCACCCTGGCTGCTGCGGACTACCGCTGGCGCTCGATGACGCTGGACGATGATCGTCGACGGGTGTTCGAGACCTATCGTTATGACGCTCTCGGGCGCCGGGTATCGGTGCGCGTGGACCGGGAGTGTTTCCTCGCCAACGACGTGGGCCGCGATCGACTCAATTGCGACATGAGCACCCTGCGGCGCACGGTGTGGGAAGACGAGCGCGAGCTGATCGAATTGCAGGTGCCCGTCAAGGTGCCCACGCGGAGCGCCGAACCGGATAGCGTGCTGGACAACGACCTGTTTCTTCCGAAGTATCCGCGCGTCCTGAACGCGCAGGATCCGAACCCCTTCTTCGGACGACTGGTGTATACGTATGGGCTGACACTCGATCAGCCGGTGGCGCTGACACGCTACAACTACGTGGACTTTTTCCAGGGCGATTCGAGCATCGTATTTCCGCCCACGACGGTCTCCCTGATGTGGACGGCGCTCGGCAAGGTGGGCGTGGCGGCATGTGCCGATGGCAAGGCGGAATGCAGCCGAACGATCTCACTCGCGGGAGGAGGCACCCGCACCGCCAATCTGCAGATTGGTCTGCCGAACATGTGGTTCGCGTACGAGCGGCCGAAGTACCTGCCCAGCGCGTTCAGCGGGACGCTGCTGGACGACAAACAGACGGCCACTGGAACGCACTATCGGCGGAACCGGTACTATGATCCAGGGGCAGGCCGGTTTACGCAGGAAGATCCGATCGGCCTGGCGGGCGGGCTCAACCTGTACGGGTTTGCGGGGAGTAATCCGGCGAATTTTTCGGATCCGTTTGGGTTGTTCACCTGTCCGCCGAGTTGCGGGGGCGTCTTTCAGGAGATCGGTCGACGGCTCGCGCCGGTGGAAGGACCGCTCGAGGTCTTTGGTACTCTCGCAACACTACCGTTGACGGTCGGTGGTGCCGCGGGGGGCATGTCGATCGAAGTCCTTAGGCTGGGGCAGGCACTCCGATCGGGGGCCGCTGTCGGTATCTCCCGATCAGCGCTCATAACGGAAGCGATTTATGAATTTACTGCGACCACCGGAAAGACGTACGTTGGTCAGTCGAGCAATATTTCTCTGCGTCTCACACAGCATGTTCGTAGCGGAAAGCTCGCTCAATCCGATATGGCTGCGGTAAGGCGCGTCGAAGTACTCGGCGGCAAGCTCGCACGCGAAGTCGCAGAACAGCGACGAATCAACGAGCTTGGTGGAATCACAAACCTGGAAAACAAGATCAACCCGCTTGGCCCCAAACGTCGTTATCTACTGGAGAGATAAGGTTGACCTCACATCACTTCACCCTTGAGTCGGGCAGGAACGGCACACGTTTGGTTCTCCTCGGTCGCTGGCATTCAGACATAGGAGACTTCATGCGCAGAGAGGGCATTCGTGAGCTGCACCTCAACCCGGCTCGAGGATGGAGTGATACGGGTATTGATTTTCTTCGCGAAGTGCCTTGGTTGGATGGGCTCAAGATTCTCGATCTCACCATTGAGGATATCAGCGTGATCCATACACTGCCTCGATTGCGGGACCTCAGTATCGAGACATACTGTTTGACGCCACTGGACTTCTCTTGCTGGCCCGAACTGCAGAGCTGTGTGTTGTATTGGAGAGCGGGGAGCGAAAGCCTTTTCGATGCAAGGTCATTGGAAACGCTCTTTATACATCGTTATGACGGAAAGAGCCTGTCTTCCTTGAAAGCACTCTCCGGACTCATTTCCCTTGAGGTTGCCAATAGTGCTGTATCGGATATCCAGGATCTCGGCGCATTCGAGCGCCTCACGACTTTGGGATTGTACAACCTCCGTGCGCTTAGGTCCTTGGACGGTCTTGAGCAATTGCTTCAATTGGAGAGACTTTTCGTTACCGGGTGTGGACGACTCGGAAACGTTGCGCAGCTCTCGAACGCCACCCGTTTGGAGACGCTACATTTGAACGATGCTGGACATATCGCCTCGCTCGATCCACTAGCTTCACTACCCAATCTCCGAGAAGTGCTGTTCTATGGCACGACCTATATCGACGATGGCAACCTTGATATGCTTCTCCGTTTGCCGAGTCTACAAAAAGTTTCATTTCAGAACCGTCGTCACTATTCGCTTACCAGAGAGGCCATCGGTGTCGCCATCGCTCCTTCAGCCAATTCGGTCGACCATCCATGAATATACCTGACATCGTTGTATCCCAGGTCGAGTGGACACGGGTTCTTTGGCAGCGTATTCAAGCCATTCGACCCGGGGATCAGCAGACACTCGACATCGAGTTTTTCTTTCGGGCAGCGTCACAGCCGAGTGGCATCGCATTGCAATATTTTCTCTCAGCGGAGACGGAGTACACGAGTCGCGTTCACGCATGGGAAGACGAATGGAAGGTCAGTGGGGTCATTCCAACGATGACCGTCGATCTCGAAATGCTGGAGCAATGGGTCGACTGGATGGTACATGCGGGCGCACACTTCTCTTGTATTTTCGACGGCTGGGGGGCAGAGCTCGCAGACTAGAAGTTCTTTTACTTTAGACACCGTAGCGCATCACCCTCCATTCTTCCGCGACGCAGGAAGTCAGTGCCGCTGCCACGCTTTTGTGGACTTTCGTAGTGCTGTCGTCGATGTCGACGGCGCTGGGCAAATTCGGCCTCGTGGCGTGCGCGGACAGAGAGGCGCAGTGCACGGCGACGGGCGGCATGGGGCTTCGCCGCCGGCAAGCCATCCCGGGTGTCCTCCTCTCTGAGAATGCAAGTGCTGGTCGCAGTGGAGAGGACGAAAGCAATACCAGGAAGTTGCAAAATCAGCTTGACGAGCATCGGTAAGACCTGGAAGCCTGCCGTCGCGATCCCGATGCCTTCGACAATAGGGGATTCCTCGGGAGCGCACCCATCGAGGAGATCCAGAGCCACATCATCCAGGATTGACTCCGACACCTCGAAACCGAGATTCGCGCCTTCGAGAAGGACATTCGCGACGCGGGGATACCCCGAGACAACACATGCGAATCACCCTAGCTGCGCGTAACCGAGCGCTACGGCGTCTAGTTCGGGGGGAGTGCATTATTCAGATGACCATTACTGGTCCCTCATACGCATCGACCCAAGGCGGCGATGATGCTGTACGCTCAAGACCTTGCGCGCGTCTCGTGGGAGTGCGTGCACTTCGAACTGACGCGGCTCAGGTAGGAGGTTCCACGATGGAAAACGTAGAGCTCTACAAGCGGGTTCGGAACGCACTCGACTCTGGCCAATCACTTGATCAGGTAGTTGCGCTGCTACGTGATGCAGGCTGTTCCAAGGGACAATCTTTTATCGCCCTTACAGATGCAACGTCCATGGACATGGCTGCAGCTACGGCAGCGGTAAACGAAAGCCAGACGTGGCGGGATCAGCGTGCGCAGGATGAGTCGCTCAACGCCGCCTTCTGGAGCACGATGAGCCAGCAGGGCGAACTGCAGTCGGATGGCTCCGTGGACATCACGGAGTGGCTAAACTCGGGTACCGACAGCGAGCGTTGATGTAGGCAGATGCGGGCGATCAAGCCTCTTAGACGTGAAGGACCGCGTCGGCCTCCCGCACCCGATCATGGAGGCCCGCTATTGCTGCGCATGAGCCCTCGGGCTCGAGACTGTCCATCGTCTCGGGCCCGTGCGGCATGGCGTTGAGGGGTCTCTATTGTGACTACGAAGTCGTCCCCCGCGCAGCCTTCTTGGGACGAAGGCTGTCGTGCACCACGCCTCACTCTGGTCGCCGGAGCCGCGCCGAGCAAAGATCAGCAGCACGGGTGGGCGAGGCATCTCCTGGTGAGAGGCCTCGCCCCTATACTTGCGGCTGGCCAGGTCCTCGGTGGTTAGTCACGCAGCGGACGCGCGGCACCCGGATCCGCCTTGGGAAGCGAACACCTATTCCTACCAAGCGGGCAACAGCTTGAATCCACACAAGCCGGTACTATGACGAGATCAACTCGCGCCTTGGAGCAGCAGGTTCACGTGCTGAGGCCCTGGAGGTTCTTGATCAGATCAAGCGCGACATTCGCAACGGACGTTTCTAACGAGACTGACATGACGATCTATCAACTACGCCCAGACGCGGACCGTTTTCAGTGGCTCACGATGGTCGACGAACGCGATTTTGATGTCGAGGCCTTGTTTCAAGGGGAGACGATAAGATCCACTTGGACACCCAAACACGGGAGGCACTGAACGATCAGATGATCTTCAAATTGCCCCAGTCCTTGAAAGGTCGACCCTTCGTCACCCAAACGTTTGCCGATGTGGCGAAACTTGCGGGTTTGGCTGGGCTACTGTTCGATCGGTTGTAGTCAGGAAAGGGGGTGAGTCCTCAAAGCACGATTTCTACAAAGGTGGCAGCGGAGGTATTTACATCCAGGGGGCGTGGCCCCAGCGAAGGAACAGGGCTCATCGGGCACAACCAGTCCGGTGATCGCACTCAGGAACACACCCATGACTACTTTCGCCGACCAGTTTCAGTCCACCAACGGAGCCCCGATCCGGTACGACGGCCGCGAACTCCACGCGAAACTCGCCTTTCAGGTGAAGAACGGGGACACCATCGAACTGCGCTTTCTTCGCTCAGCCGAACGCCCGGTACAAGGTATCGGCATCACATGTGAGAAGTGTGAGATCCGGGTCGCGAGCACGACGGCGAAGCGCATCGGACTCTGGGCGGACACAGCCCCCAGAACCGTGACGCTCGAGGTCGTGAAGGCAAGGACCGACGCGCACGTGATCTTCTTCAATCAGTGGCGAGACGAGAAGTATGGTTCGACGATGTACAGGGTGAACAACGCCGCGATGGAACTCGTGCCGCAGCCGGACGCCTCCATCCTCGTACGATGCAGTGACGGTTGGGGAGAGCCAGACTTCAACGACCTCGTATTTCAGATTGTGCATCGGCAGTAGTCGCCCACGTGGGCAGGGGACCGGGGGTTGGTGCACCTCGGCTCCCCTGACTCACGGGCGCGCAGGGCGTGAATTGCGAGCTCGTGCGGTCATGCGGACCGCGACAGGCGCGGAGCCAGCGGTGCCACGTCAAGTAGTCAACCGCAGCTACCGCGTGCCTTCATCAAAAATGCGAAACATGTTTGCGGTACTGGCATCTTCAGGGGCGGTGTGGGCCGGAGTGGCCTGCGCCCAACGGCGCGGCGGTGAGACGGAGCAGCAAGTCTCACTCAGCGCATGCGATACCGTCTCGCAGGTGCAATCGCCGATCCCCGCGCGCCTGCCAGCCGTCTCGCGCCCTGATGGTAGCATGAGCAGTGTGGTCGGTATGGTGCAAGACCGGCAGGTGCTGCCTTGGCAAGCGTAGTCCTCCGCTTCGAGAGTCTACGTGTCGTCAGCGTACTCCGGCTCGCATCCTAGCAAGTGGTGGTCATGCCCCTATGTATCGTGGCGCACGCGCATGCACTGGAGTTCGATGAGCCGGCGAGCGTGCTGAAGCGGTACGCCACGAGTTCGGGGCGCGGGAGCTATGGTACGAACGCGAGCGGCGCGACGTGCGTGGCGGTGGGGCGGCGTGTCTGGCGTGGCCAGGGCATGTGGCCAGGGCATGTGGCCACGGTGATGGCCGCGCGCAGGGCGCGGACGCGCCGACGGTGCGACGTGGTGGGCAGTATCTGCGGCACCGGTACTATGGATCCAGGAGCGGGTCGGTTCACGCAGGAAGATCCGATCGGCCTGGCAGGCGGGCTCAACCTGTACGGGTTTGCGGGAAGTAATCCGGTCAACCCGTTTGGGTTGTGTCCGTCCTGTATCGGCGCGCCACTGGTGTCGCTACCGGGTGGGCCATCACGCAGCTCACCAGACGCGACTACACCTGGAAGGACGCGGCGGTAGATGCAGCTCTCGGGGCTGTCGGAGCTGATCTTGCCAGCAAGGCTCGGACACTCGGTCGGCTAACTCTCGGCGCCGAGGAAGCAGCAGAACGATCCCGCGGAAAAGTTGTAATCTTATCTACAAGACTGAAAAGGCCATTATCGAACAGCGCGGCTATCCTGTAACTTCAGCTCCACAGCCATGAGCGAATCAACCTTGACTGCCATCGAGTCGGCGATGCAGCCGCTCGCGGCTGAGTTTGGACTCAAGGTGACCCAGCGAAGCGCGAGCCGAGGATACGCTGAGGTATCCTATGCGAACGACACCACTGGATTGAATGTCGCTGTGGACTGGTTCGAGTTCCGTCCCTTCGTACATGTCCATCAGCGTCGCAGTGGCGATACTGCAACTGCCCTCGCACGGTACGAAGGTTCGATGCTGTCGTTCGATGCTGATGATCTTCTGCAGCTGAGGGAGGCGAGCCCCTCGCCGGTCGGCAAGATGATCAGTACACGGGACGACGTGGCTGCGGGTCGATTGTTGGCTCAGTACGCTGATGCTCTCTGTCGCTACGCGGCAGATGTGATGCGAGGCGATTTCACCGTGTTTCCGGAACTGGAACGTAGGGTCGAGGCGCGAGCGGCAACAATGAAACCTCACGCGGAAGGGCCGCATGATGACAGACTTTAGGGCCAAGTTGGACGAGATCATGGCCGCATTTCTCGGCGGCGCGATGTCCTTCGAGGAGTTTCAGCACACGTATTCCGCGTGCTACATCGACGAGGAAGCCGACGCGGCCTTCTCGCCTGAAGAGGTGGACCACTACGGGGCAGTCCATGACAAAGCCGAGTGGACCACACAGGCACCGACCGCCGAGGAGCGGGGGTATGGATGGGTGACGCCGACGGAATTCCGTGAGTGGCTCACCGTACACGAACGCCAGACGCCCCCCGGGCGGTCGACATAGAGGGACAGTGGCGCGCTCGAGTCTCAACTTGGAGGTCGTGGGTGGCTTCACCCGGATCGCCAGAGCCGCGCCGGCAGGTGTACATGATCTTGAGCACCTCGCGCGAGAGCGGCGCCAGCGCCTTGATTGTCACCCCTTCGTTGCGCTGGACTATCGCCTCGAACTTCTGGTGGAACAGCCCGCCCTTGCGGACGCAGCCGTGATCTCGGGTGGTGAACTGGTACCGGCTATGCGCCCGTGATTCGGCACTCCTCCGCCCGTTTGTGTTGTGCCTCTTCGCGAAGGACGATATTTAGTGTGCGATCACGTGAAGGGGTGCTGGAGCAGTGGTGGTGTCGGCGGTGTGGTGATTGCCCGCCTCAGTAGGAAGATGTGGTCCCACTGATCGGCATGGTGGCTGGTGCGGCTGAACTCGGATTGAACGCAGAGACATCCGCGACTGCCGGGCCGGCCAATCCGAAGGAATCGGAGACGGTAGCCTGTGAAACGCATGGATGATCTGCAGTTCGGATGGGTGGACACGAGCATCCACTCGCTCTTGGAGACGCAGCGAGCAATCGTTGTATCTTTTGCGTACGCACTCATCACAAGCATCGACAGCGCGGCCGATCTGCGGCGATTGCCGACGGGGCAGATGATCGTGCAGCGCTACCCTCAGTGCGGCTTCCTTGGTACGGGCTTGGTGGTTCCCATAGACTTACTTGCTCGCATCGGGAAAGAGTTCAACCTCTTCAACGGCTTCGATGAGGTGTGGTTATTCAGAGAAGAGCCACGGCTCCTGAAGCCGGATGACGTGATCTTGGTGGCTCCCCTGGATCTGAGGGAAGATGCGATATCGCATGAGCTGTGCGACTGGGTGTACGAGTCCGGCTGCGAAGTCGGCCTCGGCGACGGCATCGGGCTCAACTACGTGACGCGCGAAGACAGTGTCGCGGCAATCCTGGAGTGCGGTAAGATGGAGCTGCCGTAGCGGCGGGATCGATGCACTCATCAGAGACAATCGTTCAAGTGAAACCTCGCTCCGGAGACGATATGAACGGATCATTCCTCGCTCGAGTCGAGAGTGTGATGAACAACTCTTCGGCGGCGACGGTGCGCTCGCCAGCTGCGCACCTCGGCCAGTGGGATCTGGTAATACGCGAGTGTGAAGACGGCTACTCGTCCAGCATCTACGAGTACGACAACGACATCGGAGTCCGTGATCAGATCCAGCGCCTTCTCGATGCCCCGGAGTTCCAGCAGTATGCGGAGCTTGGTGAGTTCCGGCGGGAGGTCGACAACATCGACGCTCGGTTTCGGGCAATCCTGCGCCCGGTGGTTGAGGTCAAGGCCGACTCGCCCTACTGGTGGCGCCGTGGCGTGCTTGCCTCGGCGGGGCGAGAGTATGCCGACGACGTGGAAGCCCTGTACGGCGTCCACATCGACGTACCGCAGTCGTGACGGGCGGCGCGCTCGAGTCTCAACTTGGAGGCCGTGAGTAGCCGCACCACGGCCCATCCGGATCGGATGATCTTCAAACTGCCCCAGCCCCTGAAAGATCGACCCCTCATCACCCAGACGTTTGCCGAAGTGGCGGGTCTTGCAGGCTTGGCTGGATTGCCAAGGGGGGCGTGGTCCCGACGGAGAAACAGGGCTGAACATCCAGGACTATCTGCGATGAGCACACACACAGACATGCAAGTGGAGTTCTCGTTACACGCATTCTCGTGCAACCCCAAAGAGATCACCCAAGCGCTGGGAGTAACACCGACCAGCATATGGAGTGAGGGCGATCCGATACCACCGAGCAAAATACGGCGGAAGTCGAATGGTTGGTCCCTGCGCTCCTCCGCAGCCCCCGATTTTCCTGACCTGGAAGCCCATGTTCGCTGGCTACTGTCGCATTTCCCTCTGGGTCTGGAGCCGTTGCAGCAGGTCTGCGAGAGGTGGTACGCGGAACTCTCCGTGGTCGTCAACCTTCGAGATGGTGCTCCCGCTCTTCACCTCCCCGCAGATCTTCTACGCGAACTTGCCGGGATCGGAGCGTCAGTGGACATCGATCTCTATGTCCGCCGGTCTGAGCCATCGGCGTAGCGTTCGTGCATCAGACACCCGTGGCCAACGGCCTGGTCACTGTTGGACGCATACGCTGGCGGGCTCGCCGTGACCACCGACACATTCAATCGCGCATGAACATTGATGCCATTTGTCCTCGGCCTTGCGGTCGACGACTATACAGGGCTCTACTGGAGAGATGAGGTTGACCTCACACCACTTCCGGCGCGTTTCTACAATCGATCGACTGAGTACGGAGCATATCGGTGTACAATGCCACATCCACCAGGAGTTCTCTGGTTGATGAGAACCCGTCTCCGTGCTGCTTGGCTCATCGCGATCGTGGCAGCCCTTGCGTGTTGGGATGGAGAACACCACGACAACACACGGGAGAGGTCGGATGATATCGTAGCCTGCGACTCCCTGCAGTGGGCGGCTGCGCGCGTTTTCGCTCGCTCAGACGTCCGCCTCCAGCTGGGCCGGGCCACCTTCCCGGACTCTTCCACTGTCTGGGTGCCTCTAGGCAACGAGGGTGACGAGCGGGTGGTCGTCGGCGCATCCTGGAATGCACCCAATGCGGGGGCATTGCTGGTGTTCACATGTAATGGCAGCCTTGCCGGTGCTACTCCAACGGGTCGGATCGATTCACTCTGGCTGCCGGAACTTGGCCACGGCGTACCGCAGCTTGTGGCGGTGCTCTCCACGGGTACGCAGGCCACGTCATACCGTGCGACAAACATCAGTCTGTTTTCAGTTGCCGACGAAATCCCCCACCTCATATGGAGCACGGAGACCCGCCGGGAATCGTTCACGAGTCCTTCCGTGAATGACAGTGCCATGGTGACTTTCGACACGAGTGGAGTGATCACGCGCCGTTTGGTACATCTGACGCAAGCGAATCGACGGTCTGCGGTCGATCGGAATCCACCGCTAGAGCGCTACCTGTGGAGCGCCGATCAAAGAGTCTTCATGCGGAAAGATTCCGACAGTATCCAGTGACGTGCGCTTTCGGGGGCGCTCGATTCAAGAACTTGAGAACATCTGGACTTTCGCCGAGGAAGCAGCCACGTAGTATATGATGCGAACCATACATCTGCACTCTTCGGGTAAGTTCACCGGTGAGGTCTTCCATCGGAGTGAGAATGGCCAGCATCGACATGGACAAAGTGATCCCGCTTGGCGATTTCGCCGACGCCGACCCGGAGGAACGCGAGGAACTGCGACAGCTCGCCGAGAAGGCTCGGAAGTATCTCTCGAGCTACCGCTGGTGTGGTGCCATCGAACATGTCTTCGAGGGGATCACGGTCGCTGGGGTCGTGGGGGTCTTTTTGTTCGAGATCAAGCCCACGCTCCCCGATGTGGACGAGTGGCTGTGGGTGATCGTCGGGGATGTGCCACCGGCATACCTGGTGACGGATGATGCGCCAACGCCGGCTATCGCCCTGTCCTCGTACATCGCAGAGATGCGTGCCTGGGTGACGGCAGCGGAGATAGGGGAATCCGTGAGTGACCTGATCCCTGTGAATGTCGCGCCGACCAGGGAGAACGCGGTCCTGTTGCGTAGTCGCCTGGACTTCCTCGAGCACAGGGTGGTTCCGGCCCCCCAACCTACGGACGGCAGAGGACGTAGCCGATGGCCCTAAGCAGATGGTCCTAAGGAGCCGAGTAACGGCGACGGTGGATGGGTCGAGACAGGCGTGTTCTACTTCGTGGTTTGGGTACCGCAACTACTTGTCGGAGGGATCGTCCAAGACAGAATACCGTCTTGGTTTTACACCACGTCGCGGGCCGGGAGAATCGAGTGGCCCACAGCCTCTGACATCCAAGCAGGCGTCTCTCAATCAGAGTTTCCGCCGCAAGACATACCGATCGTGCATGCCCTCCCCTTCGTAGTAGGCCAGCTCGCCAGGGAGACACGAAAGGATCGCTCCGGATCCACGCCCCACTACGGCGCTCAAGGCTTCCTGCAACGGGAAGATGCGATCGTCGATCGCCTGATTCTCCGCCAGCACATAGCAGGTCTCGGGTGCCCCGTATTGTCTCAGCAGCCGCGCGACGGCAGAAGCATCAAGAGCATCTCGTGGTACGGGATGAGTGTATCGCGGGTCCAGTGCGCGAAGATGCGCGAGAGATCGACACAGCTTCTCGCGTCCCCGTTGTGATTGCGAGAGCCCGAGATACCGGTCTTGTCGTTCTGGTGAAAAGAACGCACGGATCACGGCTTCCGTGTGTGTCCTGGTAATCGTGATATCCATCGGCGTAGTGCTCGGAAAACAAGTCGATGCGGAACGGAAATGCGCTCTGTGAGCTGGAGAGAGACGCATTCACATCTTGAGCCTGCGACGGCAGCAGCTCCGCACCTCGTGAATACAGAGTATATATCGCCCCGAAGAATGGAAAAGAGTATTACAGTTCAAGAGATCCGGGGCGCAAACCATAGTCCATCGGGAGGAGGCCCACCGAGGTTCGATGTATCAAGATCGAGTAGAGCTATCACGTGGACTGAGAGCGGCGCTCGCCGCCTCCGACCCTCTCTCGCACCTAAACACCTTGCTGCGGCAAGTACTGACGTCCGCCTCAGTTGCCTGGGATTCGGAGGATCAACGGGTCATCCGATTGATCGTAGAACGACTGGATGCCATCAATAGTACGTCTGGCAGTACATCCGACCGATTGGTCACCGTGGCCGGCGATTGGTGCAGCCTACTTGATCTCGCGTCCTCCAACGATCAAGTCGAATTGCTGATGGAACTCCTCGCGGATCGACACCGGGCAAGCGATATGATCCGGAAGCTTCTTACCGGGATCATTTCCCAGGGCGCGTTCCTCTCGTTCGTAAGCTCTCAGCGATGGCCACGAACGATCCGTCAGACGACAAGCGCGCTCACGTCGACGCAACTGGAGAGATTGGCGCGAGCGCTCGAGCAGAACGATGTGATAGACCTCCAATCGATCTTCGATGTTCAGCCCGAATAATAGATAAGAGCGTGGCTGCCCAAGTGATAAGGTTGGCCGACGAAACAACTGAATGACGAATGGGCGTAATTGTACCGCGAATTGCATTCGAAAATGTGCGAAATCGAATTCGCCAAAAATGAAATCCATTCTCACGCTGCAGTGATGTTCTCTCAATCGGACGATCCCCATTTCCCCCTTTTGGACGATGCGGCGCGCACCGGTATTTGCTCATCATTATGGGAGTCGTACCGACTGAAACCCTTTCCGGGTGAAGGGTGAATTCACACCGCGTTGGAACTCACATCGTATCCGTGATCATATGTCGACTATTCGTCCCATTCGCTCAGTCCGGCAAGCGCTTGGCGTTCTTCTGGCGTCCGCGCTCGCTGTTCCGGCCACACAGACGGCCCACGCGCAGCAGGTGGGCGTCTCCGCTCTCCCCAGCGCCGAGCGCATCCAGTGGAGTGACGACTTCGCGCTGACCGACAACTATCTCTACGGCGGACGACTCGCCCTGCGCTTCGGCAAGTGGGTGGAGTTGCAGCCGTTCTACTTCCAGCGTGCCGGGTGGGGCGTCGACAGCGCGCGGGCCCCATCGGTATTCGGTCCGTTGTCCACTGGCCGTCAGGTGGATCTCAAGCACTACGGCACGAGTCTGCAACTCAATTTTGCGGAATCCGGGTTCATTCCATTCGCCCGCGTGGGAGCGGGTGTGCTGCGTTTCGAACCGGACTCGGCTGAACGTCAGGACCGTATCACCGTGAGTGCGGGTGGTGGTGTGCGTTTCGGCGTGGCGGGCCTGAATGCCGAGTTGTTCGCGGAACGCATGGGATTTCGCATGAATCCGCATTCGCTCTTCGGCAAGGACACGGCAACGGGCGCGAACCTCGCGACACTGCACAATCTGGTGTATGGCGCCGCGGTCACGATCCCGCTCAGCACCATGCGCGAAGATGAAGGCAACGCCGGCGGCATCAGCGGATCCACGGCTCCCCTCGAACCGTTCGTCGGCCGTCTGAAATACGCCAGCGAGCACAATCTGCCCAATCTCGAAGTGGCCGGCGTCCGGACCGGTATCGATTTTTCCCCGGTGTTCGGCATTCGCGGATTCTACTGGCGCGGCGTGAACGATGACCGGGATGGTCCGGCACCGGTCGCCGGCTATGGTGGGGAAGCCCAGTTCAATCTCTCCACTGGCGCGGGCCTGCTGCCCTACCTGATCGTGGGCGCGGGTCAGATCGACTACAAGAAGGATTTCACCGACTCACTCGGTGTCCCGCGGGTCGACAAAACGGCTTTCATCCTCGGCGGCGGTGCTAGCTTCCGGCTCACGGATCGCCTTCGCGTCAATGGCGCCATCCGCGACTATGTCATGACGGTCGACGACAATCTCGACAATGTCGCCAGCACCGGTGATCTCACGCACAACACCATGATCACCGCGGGCCTGACGATCAGTTTCGGTGGCAAGTCGACCCCTTCGATACAGCAGCGCGAGCGCGAACTCGCAGCCGAACGTCAGGCGCTGCGTGAGGAACGTGAGCGGAACGATCGCCGGCGCGAGGCGCGTGATCGAGACGGGATGCGGGAGCCGGCGGGACGCGGGCAGTGGGACCGCGACCCACGTGCCGAACGGGCGCGAGAAGACAGCATGCGTATCCAGCGCGATTCGATCATCATGTCCGGTCGGGCGCCGATGGTGCAGCCGATGGTTCGGGGAGGAGCACCGGACGGTCGGTGGATCACCATCCCGGTGCCGGCACAGGGAGAGATCATTCTCCGCTATGGTGTGCCGCCCCGCGCCGGTGCTGGCGACACGGCGACGACACGGCGTATGGACAGCACCACGACGCGCCGTGACACCGTGGTGATGCCATCAGCCGCTCCGGCCTCGCCTCCCACGGGCGATCTGAGCGCCGAATTGCGCGAGCTCGAGCGTCGTCTCTCCGCGCGTATCGATGCCCTGCAACGTCCGGCGACCGTGGCGCCGAGTGGCGCACCCAACATCACCGTGATCGCGCCGACGGAGCCGGGTGCGCGTGACACCGTCGTGACCGATCGTTATGCCACTCCGGTGTTCCAGCGACTGCAGAGCACGCGTGCCAGCGATCTCCGTCCGTATATCGGACTCGGTTTCGACGATGGTGATGTGCAGTTCATTCTCGGTTCGCGCGCCGACCTCGGTCCGGTGCGTCCGAACAGCGGCTGGCACTTCACGCCGGAGCTGGCGGTCGGTTTCGGTCAGGGAGATCTGTCGGTACTGGCTTTCGCGAATGCGCAGTATGCGTTCGGTTCCATCGGCGGCAGCACCGCGCTGCGTCCCTACGCCACGATCGGTGCGGGGGTGTTTTCGCCAACGGTCCTCGGTGTCAATACCGCTGTGGGATCGTCGTTTGCACTGCGTTCGTCGAGCGCCAGGCCCCTGTTTCTCAATGTCGAGCTGCAGGGCATCAATCTGTTCAATCAGACGCGCATTCTGGTGGGACTGAGCCGAAGCCGATAGACCTGAGCAAGGCACAATGAACGGGAGGGGGCGCCGACTTCGACGCCCCCTCCCGTTCAACATGCCGATGCAGATGCGCCCTCAGCTCGTGATCTTCTTCTTCTGCTGATTGAGCTTCTCCATGTACTTCTTGAAGAATTGCTTCTGGATGTCGTTCATGTCGATCTCCCGACCCTGGATGTACGACTGGATGATGTTGGTCGTCATGTCGAGCGGCGTCCCGGTGGTGATCAGCAGCGTGGCTTCCTTGCCCACTTCCAGCGATCCGACTTTGTCGGCCACACCCATGAATTCGGCGGCGTTGATGGTCACCGATTTGAGCGCTTCCTCTTCGGGGAGACCGAAGGCGACGGCGACGCCGGCGTCCCACGGCAGGCGATAGCTGTACAACGCATCCCCCGCTCCGGAGATCGCGAACTTCACGCCGGCCTTGTGCAGCGCGGCCGGCGTGCTGTATGCCCCATCGTATCCGTCGTCACTGCGTGGCGGTGCCGACATGGTGGCCGTGAGAATCACCGGCACGTTCTCGGCCTTGAGACGATCGGCCACGTGAATGGCATCGCGCCCTCCACGGATCACGAGCTTCACGCCCTCTGCCTTGCCCCAGGTGACCGCGTCGTTGATCTGCGCCACCCCTTCGGCTGCCACCACCACGGGAATCTCCCCGTTGAGCGCGGGAATCATCGCGGCATAGCGGGTATCGGTCCGCACGGCCTGTCCGCTCTTGACCGCATCCCGATAGGCACGCGCCTCGGCGAAGAAGTTGCGGATGCTCTCGACCTGTTCGGCGTAGGTCTTGGGAGCGGGCTGTCCGCCGCCACGTCCCCCCGGGCCTCCCGGAGGACCGCCACCAAAACCCTGACCGCGGGGACGGGCGTTGGGATCGGGCCAGTTCACGTTGAGCGCGGCCGCGCCCTTCATGGACATCTCCTCCCAGGTCCAGCCTTCGAGAGAGATGGCGGAAGACAATCCCGAAATCACGCCACCGCCTGGTGTCGCGAACGCCACCAGCACGCCGGCCGACCGTGTCGTGCCAATGTGCCGGCTCTCGGCGTTCACCGCCACTTCCGGCCGCACGTTCGGATTGAAGTCACCGATCTCGTTGATGTCGTTCGACACGTCCACCGCGCCGATTTCCGAGATGCCCACCGTGCTGTAGGCGTCGATGAGGCCGGGGTAGATGTGCTTGCCGGCCACATCGACGACCTTCGCGCCCCGTGGGACCTCGACCTCGGGGCCTCCGATGGCGGTGATCTTGCCCCGCTCCATCACGATGGTGCCGTTGGTGATGGTCCCCTTGGTGACCGTATGAATCGTGGCCCCACGCAACACCACGGCCTGCTCCTGCGGCGCCGTGGGAATCACGACCTGCGCCCCGGTCACGGTGGGGGCAGCCAGTCCGGCGACCCCCACGGCGAGAGCGAGCGCGGCCAGACGAGCAGCGGTGTGCATGGTCAGCGTTCCGAAATGAGTCCTGGTGAAATGCATGGTTACTTGCCCTCCGAGCCACGCCCACGTGCCGGCGCACCGCCAGCCGGTGCGTCCGCCGGCGCGGCGGCGAGCACGGCCTGAATGAGCTGTGCACGCTGCCGCGTGATCTCTTCACGCAACGCCTTGTCCTCCTCGATCGAGAAGTACCGGCGCCCGTCCACCCACGTCTGCTCGGCCTTCGTGAACTGCGACAGCGGATTGCCGTTCCAGATGACGAAGTCGGCATCCTTGCCGGCTTCCAGCGAACCCACACGATTGTCGATCGCGATGGCCTTGGCCGACTGATTGGTGACCGTCGACATCGCCTGGATCTCGTCCACACCCGAGCGCAGCAGCTTGCCCGCTTCCCAGTTCATGCGCGTCGAGATCTCGTTGTCGTCGGAATGCAGCGACGTGACCACGCCGGCTTCCATGAGCAGGCGTGCATTGTAGGACGTGGCATCGTACGCCTCGAGCTTGAACGCCCCCCAGTCGCTCCACACCACCGCGGCCACGCCGGACGCCTTGAGTTCGCTCGCGATCTTGTACGCTTCCACGCCGTGCTGCAGCGTCTGCACCTTGAAGCCGAACTCCTCGGCCAGTCGCACCAGCGCGAGGAACTCGTCGGCGCGATAGCCGTGCGACGAGATGAGCAACTTCTGGTTGAGAATGTCGAGAATGGCTTCCATGCGCAGGTCGCGGCGCGGCGGAATGCCGGTCTTCTCCTTCTCCCAGCGCTTCCATTCCTTCTCGTAGTCCCGCGCGGCGAGGAAGTGATCGCGGATGATTTCCTGCGTGCCCATGCGCGTCTTGGGATACCGCGTCGGGCTACGCTTGGGGTTCTCGCCAAGCGCGAACTTCACGGTGCGCGGGGCTCCCACGATCTTGTAGTCGTCGGGCAGTGAACCCCAGCGCAGCTTCACGTACACGTTCTCGCCGCCGATGGGATTGGCCGAGCCGTGCTTGATCATCGTGGTGGTGAGACCACCGGCGAGCTGACGATAGAACCAGATGTTGTTGTGCGTGATGACGTCGCCCATCTGCACTTCGGGCACGATGGCAAACCCCGTCTCGTTCACGGAACTCACGCCACCGTGCGTATGCGGATCGATGAGCCCCGGCGTGACATGCTTGCCGGTGGCGTCGATCACCACGGCGCCCTGCGGTGCACTGAGTTTCTGCCCCACGCGCACCACCTTGCCGGCCTGCACGAGCAGATCGGCGTTCTCGAGACGACCTTGCGGTCCCTGCGTCCACACGGTGGCGTTGCGCACGAGCACGGCCGCCGGCTGTACGGGCGGCGCACTCCGTCCGAACTCCATGGACGGGCGAATGAACGGCAGATCGATCTTCGGCACCTTCATTGCGACGACACCGCGGGCCGGTCCTTCGAACGGTTCGGTGCGCGTGCCGCGATAGTTGGCGTCGGTTCCGTTGGGGAGTGACATCCAGCCGAAAAATTCGTTGCCCTGCACCGAACCGGTGAGCAACACGGAACCTTCGAGGCCGAGGGGCTCACCGTTGAACGTGGCTTCGAGTCGACCGGTCTCGGCGATGATACGCGCCGACGTGATGTTGATGGGACGACGACTCGGCGCTTCGAACGTGCCGCGGATACGATTGAGCGGGCCTTCCAGACGCAGCGTGGCGGACTTGAACGTCCCGGGATCGTCGGACGAAATGGTCCACGTACCACGCGGATCCACCTGCGGCGGACGCGTGACGCCGTAGTGCGCGCCCTGCACCCAGACATCACGAATGGTGCCGTCTTCGGTGAAGAGATCCCCTTCGGCCACCACGAGATTGGCCGCCTTGCCCACGGCAATGGTGCCGTGCGTGCGTTCGATGCCGAGCCATCCGGCCGGCACCGTGGTCAGCGCGGCGAGCGCCTTGTCGGGCGCAAGGCCACGCGCCACGGCCACACGGAGGTTGGGCAGGAACTGATTGAGCGACGAGAGTCCGTCGGCCGTGATCGCGAACGGAATCCCCGCGGACGCGAGTTGCGCCGGATTGGTGGGCGCGAGATACCAATGCCGGAGATCACCGAGCGTCACGTTGAGCGCCGCTTCCGGGTTCGACACATTCGGGGCATCGGGGAACGCCAGCGGTATGATGAGCGGCTGCGTGCGTCCCTTGAGCACGTCCACCAGACGATACTCCTGGCCACTGCCGCGGAACCACGGCGTGAGCTTGTACTCCGTCGCGAGTTTGTAGGCGCGCAGATACTCCTCTTCGCTGCCCGTCTGGAAGAGCACCGGCTGCTTGCCCTGCACCGCCTTGCCGAGTGCGGCCAGCGCCTCGCTGGTTTCGGGCGGCAGAATGGAACGGCCACTCGCTTCGTAGGCTCCCCATGCGCGGATGTACCACTCGGCATCGAGGAACGTCTGCTTCATGAGCGCGAGCGTGCCCATGGTGGAGTTGGGATACATGCCACCGAGAGTGAACGACCGCTGGAAGCCGATGGTCTGCGTCAGATCGGGGCGCAGCACCCGTTCGCGCACACCGGCATCACCCAGGCTCACGACCGAGGCCGTGCCGCGGAAGATGCCCTGACGCGGCACGGCGAGCGCCGTCCCGAAGCCCAGCGAACGCAGGGCGATGCGGCGCGTGGAGTCGTCCTTGAGGTTCGATGTGGTGCTGAACCAGGCGCGCACCTGCGGGTTCCAGTGCGTGGGGCCGACATCACCACCCTGCGGCGGTGCATCACCGCCGAGATCGGCGTGTGCGTCGATGAAGCCGGAGTAGACCGTGAGCCCCTTGAGCTCCCACACACGCGCTCCGGCGGGCGGGCTGACGGCGGTTCCCACGGCGGTCACCACACCATTGCGAATGACGATGGTGGCGTTGTCGAGCACCTGCCCCGGGGCCGTGACGACACGGGCCCCGACGAGCGCATGGTAGCCCGTCGCGTTGGCGCGAAGGGCCGTGACCGGCTCGGTCCGGGAAGATTGCTGCGCCCCGAGCGTGCCGGCAGCCAGCACGGTGAGACTCAGCAGGAAACGAACGACTTTCACGAGGGACTCCCAGGACGGCGCGGGCGTACGCCGTCGGTGGCGAAGGATGGAGGGGGTGCGAGAGATGCCGACGACAAAGGCGGCGCCATCGGTCACTCTGTAGAATGCGCCCAAACACCGGCGGGATCAAATCCGCCGCTCCAGGGACGACCGGCGATGGCGGGCGTTCAGGCGTCGGTTCCCTCGTCCCTCCGGGCGCCCGTTTTGGCAAACGGCCATTTTGGATGCAATTTTGTATCCATGAATCCCTCCCCGCGCTTCCTCCGGCGTTCCTCCGTTTGGGCCCTGTTCGTGCTCGCCGGGATCGTCCTGGCCACCGAGGTGCCGGCGCAGCGGCCGGCTGCCGTCGACACGAAGGCCATTCTTGCCGATCTCGACCGCTACATCCCGAAAGCGCTCGCGGAGTGGAACGGCGCCGGTCTCGCCATCGCCATCGTCAAGGACGACGCGGTCATTTACGCCAGGGGCTTCGGCGTGCGGGAGCGCGGCAAGCCCGATCCGGTCGACGACCAGACGGTCTTCGCGATCGGCTCCAACACGAAGTTCTTCACCGCGGTGGTCGCCGGCATGCTGCAGGACGACGGCAAACTCCGGCTCACCGACCGCGTCACCGCCTACCTGCCGACCTTCCAGACGGCCGACATGTTCGCCAGCCGCGAGATGACGCTCCGCGACATGATGTCGCACCGGACGGGCATGTCCCGCGGCGATGCCCTCTGGTACTCCACCCGCTTCGATCGCGCCGAGGTGCTGCGGCGCGCCCGCTACCTGCCCCAGCAGACGTCGTTCCGTTCGGCCTTCGGCTACAACAACATCATGTTCCTGGGTGTCGGCGAGGCCTGCGCCGCCGCGGCCGGCATGAGCTGGGACGATCTCATCGCCCGACGCATCTTCCAGCCGCTCGGCATGACGGCATCGAGCACGTCCATCCGCAACATCCCCAGCGGGGGAAATGTGGCCGCGCCGCACACGTACGTGAATGGCAATCCGAAGCCGATCGCGTATCTCGACGTCGACAACATCGGACCGGCCGGCTCGATCAACTCCACGGCGCAGGACATGGCGAAGTGGATGCGTTTCCTCCTCGCCGGTGGCAAAGCGAACGGACAACCGCTGCTCAAACCGGCCACACTCGCCGAACTCACGTCTCCACAGTCGATCTCGCCGTTTGCCAGCGATTCACTCGATCCGAGCCGTCATTTCACGCTCTATGCGCAGGGCATGATGATCATCGACATGCAGGGTGTGAAGGTGCTGCAGCACACCGGCGGGGTCGACGGCATGTTGTCGAGCGTGTCCCTCGTGCCCGAGCGCCAGTTCGGCGTCGTCGTGCTCACCAACACGTTCGGACACAACAATCTCTACACCGCACTGCCCACACGCGTACTCAACGCCTTCCTCGGTGGCCCGGATCGGGACTGGAGTGCGATCGCGCTGGCGCAGACGAACCAGCAGGAGGCACGGGCGCTGGCCGCGGTGAAAACGCGACTGGCGCAGCGAGTGCCCAATACATCGCCGTCACGTCCGCTCGAACAATACGCCGGTACGTATCGCAGCGAGATCTACGGCGAGGCGACGGTGTCGATCGAAAACGGCGCGTTGCATATCCGCTATGAACGTGCGGTGAACGCCCGACTCGCCCATTTCCACTTCGACACGTTCCTCATGGGCAATCCCGACGAGGATGGCGGCGTGGGCACGTCGTTCGTGCAATTCCGGCTCGACCCGCTCGCCCGGGTGGTGGCGGTGGACGTGCCCGGTGTGGGGGAATTCAGGAAGTAGCCTGGAAGTCGTGCGATGAGCAGCCGTTCCGCGCGGTGCCGGTGACACGAACGAGGGAAATACCGGCACCGCGTGGACACGGCGGACCCACATGAACGCACGACATCACGACGGCATCACTGCGGGGGGACCAATACGCCGTCGATCACGTGGACCCAACCGTTCGAGGCGCGCACCGACGCCACGATTTTGGCGTTGCCGATATACGTGGCGCCATCCTTCTTCGTGATCTTCTCGGCGCCGCCGGCCACCATGCCCAGCTCCTGTCCATCGGTGAACGAGTCGACGTCGAGCGCGGACGTGGTGACGTGATGCTGCAGGATGGCCACCAACTGACTCTTGTTCGCTGGCTTGAGGAGATTGTCCACCGTGCCGGCGGGCAACTTCGCGAAGGCTTCGTTCGTCGGCGCGAACACGGTGAAGGGACCGGGGTTGGCGAGCGGATCGACCAGATTGGCCGCCTTGAGCGCAGTCACCAGCGTGGTGTGATCGGGCGAACCGACCGCCACACGCACGACGTTCGGAACGGAGGCCTCGTCTTCCACCGCCGCCTGACCGGCGGAAGCCGTGGCGGCCGGAGCGGCCGCGTCGGCCGTAGCCTTCTCACCGCCCGAGCAGGCGGCAATCAACATAGTGGTGGCGCAGGCGAGCAGGACGGAGAGTCGCATGGAAGTTCCGGGGTGAACTTTTGAGGGTCTGAAGCGGGATATGAGCTGGTACATGGCCGCAATCTCCCCCGCTTCCGGTACCTCACCATCGGCTGTGCCCTGACAAGTCCGTCAGGGACGTGAGGAAACCACGCAGGACATGCCTGCCGGGCTCCTGTTCAGGTCCCATGCCGCGTGCTACCATATCGCACCATTCCATGGGGGACCCGATGCGCCCGATCCCGTTCGCCGCCGTTGCCGTTCTGCTCACCTGCCTCACTGCGTGTGCACCCCGAAGTGAGACCGACGCCGCGCTGACGGCCCGCGCCGGTGCTCCATTGTTCACAGGCATGGGGGAATTCCATCGCCCCATCGACACCCGGGACCCAGGCGCACAGCGGTATTTCGATCAGGGCATGGTGCTCGCGTTCGGTTTCAATCATGCCGAATCGATCCGGTCCTTCCGCGCGGCACAGAAGCTCGATCCGGCATGCGCCATGTGTTTCTGGGGCGAGGCACTGGCCACCGGTCCGAACATCAATGTCACGGCCAAAGGCAAAGCCATCATGT
Source organism: Gemmatimonas aurantiaca (assembly GCF_037190085.1). NCBI lineage: Bacteria > Pseudomonadati > Gemmatimonadota > Gemmatimonadia > Gemmatimonadales > Gemmatimonadaceae > Gemmatimonas > Gemmatimonas aurantiaca. The sequence goes on along the minus strand of NZ_JBBCJO010000001.1, from coordinate 323,692 downwards.
CGCCCGATGAGCAGCGCGCGGCATGGGCGGCACTGACACGGGCGCAGGAGCTCGCGGCCTCGAAACCGGAGAAGGAGCGTGATCTGATCGCCGCGCTGGCGACACGGTATGCGGCGGAGCCGGTGGAAGACCGCACGGCACTGGATCATGCCTATGCGGCGGCACTGGGCGCGCTGGTGGCGAAGTATCCCGATGACGACGATATCGCGGCCCTCTACGGCGAGGCCTGGATGAACACCATGCCGTGGGACTACTGGTCCGATGCGACCACGCCGCGGCCGGAAATCGCTCCGGTGATCGCCAAACTCGAGGAGACGCTGGCACGCAGCCCCCGGCATCCGCTGGCATTGCATCTCTACATCCACGCCATGGAAGCATCGGCCACGCCGGAGAAAGCCGAAAAGGCGGCGGACGCGCTCTATCCACTCGTGCCCGGATCGGGTCATCTGGTGCACATGCCGGCGCACATCTACTGGCGTGTGGGTCGATATCACGATGCCGCGGAAGCCAATGTGCAGGCCGCGAAGATCGACGAGGAATACATCCGGCAGTGCAACGCCCAGGGGTTCTATCCGGCGATGTACTATCCGCACAACATCCACTTCCTCTGGTCGGCCGCCTCGATGCAGGGGCAGAGCAAGGTCGCCATCGAGGCGGCGCGGAAGCTGGCCGACAACGTCAACCTCGGACAGATCGATCAGTATCCGACGGTGGAGTTCTTCAAGACCATCCCGCTGCTGTCACTCGTCCAGTTCGGACACTGGGACGAGATCCTGCAGGAAGCGCAACCGCGTGCGGATCTCGGCTATTCCAATGCCATCTGGCGCTATGCCCGCGGCATGGCCCTCGCCAACACGGGCAAGGTGGCCGGCGCGAAGACGGAACTGGCCGCGCTCGTTGCCTTGAAGGCGAACCCCAAGGTGATGACGCTCGACGGCAACGATTATCCGGCCAGTGCGCTGCTGCAGATCGCGGAAGATCTGCTGCGGGGTGAGATCGCGCTGGCCAGCAAGGATATGCCGACCGCCATTGCGAAGTTCACCGCGGCGGTCGCGGGTCAGGATGCCCTGCCCTACACCGAGCCGCCCTTCTGGTACTATCCGACCCGTCAGTCGCTCGGTGCGGCGCTGCTCGAGGCCGGACGGGCGCCCGAGGCACAGGCCGTGTACGAGAAGGACCTGCAGCAGTATCCCCACAACGGCTGGTCCACGCTGGGGCTGGCCCTCGCGCTGGACGCGCAGGGCAAGACGACGGAAGCGGCCCGCCACCGCGAGCACTTCACCACCGCCTGGCAGTTCGCCGACATCGAATTGCAGGGATCGCGCATTCCGATGCGGTTCTGATCCGACTCTGATCCGTTGCTGATTCGGTGCCGATGAACGACACATGAACGACACACGCTGGTCCCGTATCAACGAGATCTTCGACAAGGTGATTGCCGCCGATCCGGCGCAACGACCGGTGCTGCTTCGCGAATTGGCCGCCGGGGACGCGACCGTCATGGCCGAAGTCGAAGAGCTGGTCGCCGCGTCCGACCGCACGAGCGGCATCTTCGACGATCCGCTGCTCCGGATACTCGGCACCGAAGATCTGGACGCGCTCAGCCATCGTCCGGCCCTGCTCGGCCGGACGCTCGGTGTGTATCGCGTCACCAGCGAGATCGGCCGCGGCGGCATGGGCGTGGTGTATGAGGGCATGCGCGTCGATCAGCAGTTCGAACAGCGCGTCGCCATCAAGAGTCTCGGGGTGGGATTCGATCATCCGGAGCTGCATTGGCGATTCAAGCGGGAACGCCAGATCCTCGCCGGACTTTCTCATCCCAACATCGCCGCGCTGTACGATGGAGGCACCACCGACGACGGCATCCCGTATCTGGTGATGGAATTCGTTCCGGGTGTCCCGATCGACGCGTGGTGCAATGCGCGCCATCTCTCCATCGCCCAGCGCATCGATCTGTTCCGTCAGGTCTGTGACGCGATCCAGTTCGCGCACGGCAAACTCGTCGTCCATCGCGACATCAAGCCCAGCAACGTACTGGTGACCGCGGACGGCGTCGTCAAAGTGCTCGATTTCGGCGTGGCCAAACTCCTGACGCCGGAACCGTCCACCGATGCGGCACCCGAAGTCACCCGCGACGGACTCGCGCCGCTCACCTCCGGTTATGCCAGCCCCGAGCAGGCCCGCGGTGAAGAGATCACCACGGCCGCCGATGTCTACTCGCTCGGCGTGGTGCTGTATCGCCTGCTGACCGGCGCATCGCCGTACGATGTCACGGGCAAATCGGCGGGCGAGGTGCTGTCCATTCTCAGCACGCAACCGCCGCGCACGCCCAGCGAGGCGGTGAGCGAAGCCAGTGCCCGTGATCGAGGCATCGAGTCGGCGCGCCGATTGCGTTCCCTCCTCACCGGTGAACTCGATGCCATCGTGCTGATGGCACTGCGCAAGGAACCGGAGCGGCGGTATGCCAGCGTTGCGGCGCTGTCGCAGGATCTGTTGCGCTATCTCAAAGGGCAGCCGGTGCAGGCGCGGCCCGATACGCTGGGCTACCGGGCGCGCACGTTCGTGCGGCGGCAGCGTACCGTGGTGGTCGCGGCGTCCATCGCCATCCTGGCATTGATCGGCGCCACGGTGTTTTCCATTCGATCGGCCAGCGTGGCCAGCGAGGAAGCCCGCCGCGCCACGTTGATGTCGCAGTATCTCCGCGCCATCGTGGGAGCGGCCGATCCTTCGCACTACAGTACGTTCCGCACCGGGCGCAGCGATGTCATGCTGTCGGAGGTGCTCGACTCCACACTCGCGCGTGTCGAACGCGATCTGGTGGACGAACCGCGGGTGCGCGCCGATATGTACTGGACGCTCGGCAATGCGTTCCGCGTGTTCAACAAACATGCGGTGGCCATCCGGCTGCTCGATTCGGCCCGCATCCTGCACAGCCGGACGCTGGGTGAGCATTCCATCGATGTGGCACGCGATGTCCACTACCGTGCGCTGCTGCATCAGGAAACCGGACGCTCGGACCTCGCCCTGACGGGATTGCGTGAGGCCCTGGCACGGTATCGTCGTCTGCCGGCACCGCCCGACACGGAAGTCACCGATGTGATGGCGTCGCTGGGACAGGTACTCGGCGTGGGCATGCAGCAGCGCGAGGAAGGTGCCGCGCTGCTCAGGGAAGCGGAACAGCGGGAGCTGCGTCGCGACGCTCCACGGTGGGCGCTGCTGGGGCTCGCACAGTCTGCCCTGGCCACCACACTCATGACGGGACCCGATGTCGCTGCCACCGATTCGGCGTTCGGTCGCGCCGTCGCCAGCATCGGTCGCGATTCCGTGCGCTCCCAAGGCGAACTCGCATTCGTGCTGCTCAATTGGGGCACGGCGATGGGGCGCCGAGGCAGCCATGTCCGTGCCGCGGCGCTCAAACGCGATGGTCTCCGCGCATTACGGGAGATATACGGCCCCACCCATTCGCTCACGGCCACCTTCCAGCAGCGACTGGGTGACGAGTTGATCCGACTCGACAGCCTCGATGCGGCACGCGCCCTGGCGGATTCCGCCATTGCCGTGCAGGAAACACTGGTGCCGCGCAACTATTTCGAATTCGGCAACGCCCTCCGACTGCGTGCCGCCGTCGCCAGAAAGAGCGGACAGCTCGATGACGCCGGGCGGCTGCTCACGCGGGTGCGCACGATGCTGGACAGCATGGGGAACACACAGACGCTGCCGGCCATTGCGATGCACACGGAGTTCTCCCGATTGCACGAAGCGCGCGGGCAGATGGCCGCCGCGCGCACCGCGCTCGAGCAGGCCCATACGATCGCCCGTGAGCGGCTTGGCCCCACCCATGTGCTGACACTCGCCGCCATCGGCGACCGGGCGGCATTTGCCGGTCGGCGGGGCAATCAAAGCGAAGCCGCATCGCTGCGGCGTGATTCGCTGGAGGCCGTCGCGACTCCCCCGCCTGGGCAGAACAGCCCGGACGGGGGAAAACGCTGACGGACTTCCTGCGGGTGCTGCGCTGAATCTCTGTGAATCTCTGTGAATCTCTGGGAATCTCGTTGAATCGCTCCGAACGGCGCTACGCCGCCAGGACGTCGCGCTCGAGGCGCGCGTAGCTTGTTTCCATGCCGTTGATCATGCCCGTTCCCAGGATCATGTCGCGCAGCTCCTGGCTGGGATACGTGACGACGATGCTCAGCAGCGTGCCGCCCTGCACGGGGGTGAGTGTCATCTCGTTGCGCGTAGCCGGACCATCGGTGTCGATCATCTGCTCGGTGGTCACTGCGCGATGCGGGGCGGCCGACTCCAGCAGTTCCCCTTCGAAGCCGAACCGCTGCGTGCCGTCGATCTTCTCCCATTCGTAGCGGTACCGATCGCCGACTTTCGTGGCCACCACACACACCGGCATGTTCCATCCATCGGGGCCGGTGAGCCAGCGCGTGAGCAGGGCGGGATCATGATGGGCGCGCCATACCTGGTCCACGCTGCCGCGGATCACGCGACTCACACGGATCTGCGTATCGTTCAGCAGCTGCGCTTCGGTGTCACGGGATGCCGCGAACGACGTGAGGTCGGCAAGCACGGTATCGATCTGCCCCATGGCGGACTTCATGCCCTCCATCATGCCCATCTGCACGAGCTGCTCCATCGCTTCCACACTGGGAAACGTGGTCACGCTGCGAAAGCGCGATCCGGTGGCCGTGCGTTCGAACGTGAAGACCATGCGCATGGTGGGCATTTCGGGATTGGGCGACCCATCCTCGGCGCCGAATCCATCTTCCACTTCGATGCGCTGCAGCGGCTCGATGGCGAGGAAACGGAACCAGCCATGCGCCTTTGTACCGTCAGGGCCGGTCATGTAGTAGTGCGACCGTCCGCCCACGGCCATGTCGTGCCGCGTGAATGTCGCCGGCCACTGCTCGGGACCCCAGAACCGTTCGAGCTGACGGGGATCCACATAGGCATCCCACAACCGTTCGAGCGGCACGGGGTAGTCGGCAACGACGGTGAGCGTGAGATCCAGCGCATTCGACACCACTTCGGTGATCGGCATGACTACTCCTTGGGTGGGCGGGGTTCGGCGAGGATGGCGTCGAGCTGCCGGAAGCGCGACATCCAGAGTTGTTCGAGCTGCAGCAACAGCGTCCGCGCCTGTGCGATGCGCTCCGGATTGCCACGCACGAGACGCTCACGTCCCTGGGGATGCTTGGTCACGAGACCGGCCTCCTCGAGTACGGCGACATGTTTCTGCACGGCGGCAAAGGACATGTCGTAGCGCGAAGCCAACGCCGACACGGACGCCGGCTCATCGGCGAGCAGCCGAGCCACGATATCGCGGCGGGTGGCGTCGGCGAGCGCACGGAAGAGCCGGTCCAGTTCGGCATCGGTGAGGGAAGAACGTACAACCATATGGTTGTATATTATGAAACTCCAAGCGAAGCGCAAGGGACTGTTGGTGACATGTTTCACGCATCCGCACGGATGTCTTCTGGCGCGGGAAGGATGCGCGCGAAATCTTCTCAAGGAGCAGTGCCGTTGATCCGTTCCGGCTCCGGCCGGCCGATCATTCGCTGATCGTCATTGACGGAGATTCCCATGTCCGCTCCCCGACGCGTTTCCCGTCCCACGGTATTTCTGGTGGCGATTCTGCTGGCCTCGATGGCGCCTGCCACCGTGCATGGTCAGATGTGGTCGAGTCGACTGCTCGCACAATCGGGCGTGCCCGCGAACAATTCACCGGCCAATGGCCAGGCGCTCATCAGCCTCGTCGACAAGACGCTCGATGTGCGTGTGTCGTGGAGTGACCTCCAGCATCATCCGCAGTCGATCTGCATCTGGGTGAAGCGCCCCGACTCGCCGGGACCGTCGAACGATGTGGCGTTGTGTCTCAGGGACCCCATCGCGCAGTACCGGCAGCAACAGGGCTCTCACCATTTCGAGGTGAACCTCGATCGCGCACAGACTTACACCCCGACATTTCTGCAACGGCATGAGAAGTCGGTGGCCGAGGCACGGAGCACGCTCATCGCCGCGCTCGAAAGCGGCAATGCGTATGTCAGCATCACGACGCAACAATCGCCGCCGGGCATCGAGGTGGGTGGGCAGGTGCGCGCGACGGCCGGCCAATAGTCGAAAGACGACCGGTGGATGGCTGGCACCTGGTCACGCCGCGTGCCCTGAACTTTCCGCGTGACCAGTCTCGTCGGCGTGGCCCAACAACACCTCCCGTGCGGCGTCGATGGCATCGCTCGTGCCGGCGAGGGCCAGGATATCACCCACCTGCAGGCGTTCACTGCCCACGGGCAGCATCACCCGTTCGCCCCCGCGCGTGACGGCCAGAACCACCGCCCCGGTGAGTGAACGCAGTTGCAGTTCACCCAGCGAACGTCCCACGGCGGGGCTGTCGACAGTCAACAGCATGGGCACCGGATCGCCAAGTCCGGGCAGCATGCGATGCACCACGGCCAGATCGCGCGCCGGCACGGGAGCGGGTTCGCCGTGCTCCGTGGCGGCCGGCGCGGCCATGTTCTTTGCCAGCGCCGCCAGCAGCACCTCGGCGCCGGCCCTAGTATGACCATACAGGTTGGCCGTGCTCCGCCAGAACACCACGCCAAGCCAGCCCACGATGAGGGCCAGCACGATGGCACCACGCCCGAGCGGCACGAAGGGGCCGGTCACCACGACGACGAGCAAACCGCTCACCGTCACCAGGGCCAGCTGCAAGGTGGCCATGAGCACCTGCCGCGGTGCCTGGGCATAGTCGAGACGATTGCCGGCCGAGAGCGGCAGCGCGCGATACGCGAGCAGTGAGGCAAACGCCGCCGAAACGCGCACGATGCCGATGATGAAGGGAATCGCCACCAGTGCCGCGACCGCATACAACACCGTGATGCTCACCGCGGGCGAGAGCGCCATGGCTTGGGACAGATACGCGGCCATGGGGTCTCTGGCAAAAGCGACGCCGATCACCACGCCGGCCAGCAGCAAGGCGTCGATCGCCAGCATGAACACCTTGCGACGCACCAGCGGCGCCATCCCCGCATCGACCGACGCCATGCGCAGACGTTCGATCCAGGTGCCGTACAACCCCACGAACGTCTGCAGCGAGCGCGGCAGGTTCCGGTCGATGAACGACGCGAACGGTCCCGACGCGCGGATCAGCAGCGGCGTGGTGAGGGTCGTGATGGCCGATACGGCCACCGCGACGGGATAGAGAAACTCGCGCACCACGCCGCTGGACATGCCCAGCGCGGCGATGATGAAGGCGAACTCGCCGATCTGCGTGAGACTCATGCCGGCCTGCGCCGATGTGCGCACGTCATTGCCGGTGAGAAACGCACCGGTGGACACCGCGATGAATTTGCCGGCGATCACCACCACGGACAGCACGGCCACCGCGCCCCAGTGTTCGATGACGAGGCGCGGGTCGATCATCATGCCCACCGACACGAAGAAGATCGCGCCGAACATGTCGCGCACGCCGGAAACGAGATGCTCCACCCGACGGGCTTCGCCCGACTCGGCCACGAGAGATCCGGCGATGAATGCGCCCAGTGCGACGGAATAGCCCGCGGACAGCGCGAGCAGCGCGCCACCGAAGCAGATCCCGAGCGCCACGACCAGCGTGGTTTCGGCACGATCGAGACGCACCACGCCACGCACCAGACGGGGGACGAGCAGCAGCCCCAACCCCACGAATGCGGCCAGGAACAGCACCAGCTTCCCGGCCGTGAGCCCCACGGCGCCTGCCGAAACCCCACCGCCGGTGGCCACCGTCGTGAGAATGGCGATCAACAGGATCGCGATGAGGTCTTCACTGATCAGGATGCCGAAGACGAGCTCCGTGAAGCGACCCCGCACGCCCTGTTCGGCAAACGCCTTCACGATGATCGTCGTGGAGGAGATGGCCACGATCGCGCCGCAGAACACACTCTCGAGCATGCTCCAGCCGAGCAATTGCCCGGTGAAGAATCCGAAGAGCAACATGACGCTGGTGTCGACCAGTGCGACCAACCCGGCCGTGGGGCCGACCTGCACCAGCTTGCGCAGACTGAACTCGAGCCCCAGTCCGAACATCAGCAGAATGACGCCGAGCTCGGAGAGAGTGGTGACCATGGTGCGATCGGCAAACAGCGGCACGCCGACGTGCGGCCCGACGATCATCCCCGCAATCAGATAGCCGAACACCACCGGTTGCCGGATACGCTGGAACAGGTAGGTGGTGAATGCGGCGACGCAGAGAACGAGCGTCAGGTTCGCCAGAAAGGCGTGCGCATCATGCATTGGACCTCGGGGGCGGGACGGAGCGAGACGGAACAGGAAAATGGTTGGCGCGTCCGATCAGCCAAGATCGGGGTCAACCGGCACAAAACAAGAATCCCGGTCGCCGAAGATATCGGTGACCGGGATCGGGGACCCTCACGGTTTCAGCAGTCGTTCAGACGTCGTGCCAAAGCCATGCCGACGCGTTCAGGGCGTCTGGAATTCACCCTTGGCTTCGCGGCCAAGCTGACGCGAGAAGTTGAGTGCCACGGTGATGAGCGCACCGAAGATGATGGTGAACGCGATGTAGCAGACCATCGTGACGGTCGGCTCCATGCCACCGGTGGCACTGGGCGTGGCGATGTAGAGCAGCAACGCATAGATGCCGAGCAGCGGCAACACGGCAGCGGCCGCGGCAAAGCTCAACAGACGACTGATGGATGGAGCAAGCATCGCGTTCAGAACCGTGGTTCAGGTGAAAACCGGATATCCTCCAAAATACCAACCTGCCCCGTCATTCGTCCACCCAGCGCTCCTCCCCCACCTCCGTCACCCGCCAGGCAATGAGGGGCAAGGGGGGATCGGCATCATCGGCCACGACGATGGCCCGAGCCAGGGTATCGCGACCGCTGGCCACACCGGCGGCATCGCGGGCGAGAATCGTGGCCAGCGGCTCACCGGCGCGCACCACATCACCCGGACGCGCGGTGATCACGAACCCCACCGAGGGGTCGATGACATCCTCCACGCGGGTGCGTCCCCCTCCCAGCGCGGTGATGCCCCGCCCGATGGCTCTGGGTTCGACCTGCGCGACGACGCCGTCCCGCGGAGCGAGGTAGAACTCGCACTCCGCCGCCTGCGGCAGCAGTGACGGCTCGTCCACCACCGCCGGGTTGCCCCCCTGCGCCTGGATGATCTGCCGGAATCGCTCCAGCGCCGCGCCGCTGGAGATGGCCACCTCCATGCGCCGCCGGGCGTCGTCGCGCGTGCGGGCGGCGCCCCCCAGCAGCAGCATTTCCGCTCCCAGGGCATAGGTGACCGCCATGAGGTCGGCCGGCCCTTCGCCGCGCAGCGCCATGATGGACTCTTCCACTTCGAGCGCGTTCCCGCAGGCCCGTCCCAGGGGGCGGTCCATGGCCGTCAGCAGCGCCACCACGGGACATCCGTGATCGACCCCCAGTTCGATCATGGTGCGCGCGAGCGTGAGGCCGCGGTCCATCTCGGGCAGAAACGCTCCCGACCCGCATTTCACATCGAGCACCAGGCCCGTGAGCCCTTCGGCCAGCTTCTTCGACATGATGCTGGCCGCGATGAGCGGGATGCTCTCCACCGTGGCCGTGGCGTCGCGCAGAGAGTAGAGCTTGCGATCCGCCGGCGCGATCTCACGCGTCTGCCCGATGAGCGCGCAGCCGATCCGCTCAATCTGGGCGGTGGCCACCGCCAGCGGCAGATCGGTGCGGAATCCAGGGATCGATTCGAGCTTGTCGAGGGTACCGCCCGTGTGACCGAGCCCACGTCCGGACATCATGGGCACGGCCACCCCACACGCGGCCACGAGGGGGGCGAGCACGAGTGACACCTTGTCGCCCACTCCGCCCGTGGAGTGCTTGTCGACCCGGCCCACCCGCAGGTGATCGAGGTCGAGTGTTGCGCCGCTGGTGAGCATCGCGTCCGTCAGAGCGACGACCTCGTCACGATCGAGTCCGACGAAAAAGATCGCCATGGCAAGCGCGGCCATCTGATAGTCGGGCACGTCTCCCGCGGCGTACGCCCTCATGAGGGCACGCCATTCGGACGGCGAGATCCGTCCGCCATCACGCTTCCGTTCAACGAGTGCGCGAGCTTCCATACGTCATGCCAACCTACACCCGTTCGATCCCGCCTGCACGGTCAGCGTTCCTGCTCGTGACGGCGATGCTGATCGCGAGTGCCCAACCGACTCTCGGTGCGGCGCAGACGTCTCCGCGTGCCAGTGTGGGTGTTCACCCGACGGTCGTTCCCAGTGAGATGGCGGAACTGATTGCGCGCGGCGATCGGGCCAGCGCGGCCCGACAGCCCGCGCAGGCGCTGGCACTGTACGAGCAGGTGCTGCAGCGCGATTCGATGGCCTTCGACGCACTCTGGCGGGCTTCCCGGGAGCTGGTCGATCTGGGCGAATTCGAGACGGATCGGAAGGTGCAGACGGCGCGTTATGCGAAGGCCGAAGTGTATGCGCGGCGCGCGATGGCCGAACACCCCGAACAGGCCGACGTGCACTTCCACGTCTCGCGGGCCGTAGGCCGCACGGCCATGGCGGCCAGCGCGCGTGACCGCGTGAAATACGCGGTGGAGGTACGTACCCACGCCATCGATGCGCTCGCCCGCGATCCGAAACACGCCGGCGCCCTGCATATCGTGGGCGTGTGGAATGCCGAGGTCATGCGTCTCAACGGCATTGCCCGCGCCTTCGCGAAGGCCTTCATGGGGGGCAAGGTCATGGGTTCGGCCAGCTGGGCGGAGGCGGTGCGGTGCCTCGAGCAGGCCGTGGCCATCGAGCCCGAGCGCCTCATTCACCGACTCGATCTGGCGCGCATCTATCGCGACATGGGACGCCGGGAGGATGCGCGAACCGCCTATCAGGCCGCTCTCGCCGCGCCCCTGCTCGACGCCAACGACGATCACTACCGACGCGCCGCCGAAGAAGAGCTCAGGGCGCTGCGGTGAGCGTCGGGAAGACTGTCGATTCTGAAGAGGACACTGCCGTGATGGGCAGATCCTGCTGTCGGGCCCACTGCGCCCATTCGTCGGCGGTGCGTTCGAGAAAACGGGCGGCGAGCACCTGACGTTCCGTGCTGCCGAACGTGTCACGCAGACGCGCGGCGAAGTGGGGTTCGAGCGCGGCCACGGCCACCCGTCCTTCCCGGCAATCGTACAATCCGTACTGCCCCCACCCGCCACCGAGTGCGGCGCCCGGCACGGTGAGACCATGGCGCAGCGATGCCTGCATGGCGTCGAGGCTCTCCACCATGCCGACATCGAGCACGGTGCCCTCCGGCATCCGCAGCAGAGCCAGGACCCCGGCGTAGACCCGTTCGGAGGCCATCACATCGGCCACCAGTGCCCGCGGCATGTCGTCACCCAGAAGCCCCGCGGCCGCCTGATAGGTGAGATCGTGTCCCGGTTCATCAGGATATTCGAGACTGCCGACGATGCGCAGGATCCGCAGGACAGGTACGGCCCGATGCAGGGTTTCCGTATCGAGCCCGAGGCGGACGAGTGCCGATGGACGTTGACTCGTGAGCAACACCTGCGCATGCGCCAGGTGCGCGAGCAGCGCCGCCCGTCCCGCATCCAGCTTGAGATCGAGGCGTTCGATGGAAACGCCCACATGCATTTCGGCGTGCCACGCGGGCGCCAGCGTCAGCAGCGGATCACCGGCGGGTGGTTCGATCTTGCGCACGCTGGCGCCGCCCCGCGCGAGCCGCTGCGCCGCGAGGGGGCCCGGAACATTCTGCGCCAGGGTGACCACATGGACACCGCGCAGGAAAGCGGACAACACCACAGACGATGTGGCAGCCAACGGCAACCGCTACCGGTTCACCGACGAAAGCGAATCCGGGATGTGCCGATAGCGGGGCCGCGGCATCGACTTACCAACCCACCGTATCGCGCGCGTCAGCCACGAGCTTGCGGCCCCGCTTGAGACCGCGACGTGCGAACCGGCGTGCATTGCGATCCGTATCCTCCACCAACTCCGACAGCGTATCCTCACCCCGCTCGTACAACTTGCGGGCGCCGCGGCGGAGCTGACGTCTGGTGGCCTCGCCGGTGGCGGGCGCGAGCAGCAGGGCGGCGCCGGCACCGAGGGCCGCACCGATCAACAATCCCAGTCCGAAGGAGCGTGCCTCCTGGCGTGCGCTCTCACGTCTCATATCGGCCATCTCGTGTTCCTCCTCGATTCGATGATGGGAGTCCCGTAGGGAGTCACGAGGGGACTCCCTACGGGATTCCCCAACGGGAATGGTAGATTCCCCCTATGACCGCGCCATCGGGATCTCCACCACACCAGACGGCCGAGCGCGCTCGCGAACTGCGCGACCGGCTCGGCAACGCCCAGTACGAATACTACGTCCTCGATCGCCCCACGCTGTCCGATCAGGAATACGACCGGCTGTTCCGCGAACTGCAGGGGATCGAAGCGCAGTACCCCACGCTGTACACGGAAGATTCACCCACCCGACGGATCGGCGCCCCCGTGCAGTCGGTCTTCCGCACGCACCATCATCTCGTGCGGATGTTGTCCCTGGACAATGCGTTCGACCAGAGCGAGCTGGAAGCCTTCGAACAGTCCGTCAAACGTGTGATTGGTGATGCGGTGCACACCGGCGGTTACACGGTGGAACTCAAGATCGACGGCGCGGCGATTGCCCTCACGTACCGGGACGGGGTCCTCGTCACGGCCGCGACGCGGGGCGACGGCACCGATGGCGAGGAGGTGACCGCCAATGTGCGCACGATCCGCGGCGTCCCCCTCCGGTTGCTGGGTTCGGGGCACCCCCCGCTCATGGAGGTGCGCGGCGAGGTGTACCTGCCCTTTGCCGGCTTCGAGCAGATGAACGAGGCGCGCGTGGCGGCTGGCGAGCCCGTGTATGTGAATCCGCGCAATGCGGCGGCGGGCTCGATGCGTCAGCTCGATCCGGCCATCACGGCCTCCCGCCCCCTGCGTTTTTTCGGCTACGCGGCGGTCCTCCCCGACGGGAGCGTACCGGCGCGCACGCAGTGGGAATTGCTGGAGCAACTCGCGGCCTGGGGCATCCCGGTGGCGCCGCATCGCCAGCAGTGCCGCACGATCGAGGAGGCGGAAACGTGGGCCCGCACCGTGGAACACGAAACGCGGGCGACGCTGGGTTTTGCCATCGACGGCGGTGTGGTGAAGGTGAACGACGTGGCGCTGCAGAACGAACTCGGTATCCGCAGCGATCGCACGCCACGGTGGGCCGTGGCGCGCAAGTTCGCGCCGGACATGGCGCTCACCACGTTGCGCCGTATCGACGTGAATGTCGGGCGCACGGGTGTGCTCACGCCCTTTGCCGTGCTCGAACCCGTGGAGGTGGGCGGGGCCACGGTGACGTTCGCGTCGCTGCACAACGCCGATCAGATCGCCGCCAAGGATCTGCGCGACGGCGACATCGTACAGGTCGTGCGGGCGGGTGATGTGATTCCGTACGTGCTGGGACCCGTGCCGGAGAAGCGCGATGGTTCGCAGCAGCCCTGGAGCATGCCCACCCATTGCCCCCGATGCGGAACGGCCGTGGTGCGGTATGGCGACGATGTGGCGATCTACTGCCCCAACGTGTCGTGTCCGGGGCGGCAGCTCGAAGGGCTGGTGCACTTCGCGAGCAAGGACGCGCTCGACATCGATGGTCTGAGTTACGCCCGCATCCAGCAATTGCTCGATGCGGGGCTCGTGCACGATGTGGCCGATCTGTTCGACGTCACGGCCGATCAACTGGTGACGCTGGACCGGTTCGCGCAGAAGAGCGCCGAGAATCTGGTGGCGGCCATCGCCGCGGCGAAGCAGCAACCGTTGTCGCGTCTGCTGTTCGGACTGGGCATCCGTCATGTGGGCGCACAGGCGGCGCAGTTGCTGGCGCGTCAGTATGGCTCACTCGACGCCATCATGGCGGCGTCCCCCGAGCAACTGGGAGCGGTGCGTGGCATCGGTGACATCATCGCCAGTTCGGTGGCCGCCTATTTTGCCGATCCCACCACGTGGGCGCTCATCGAACGGCTGCGCGTGCGCGGACTCCGGTTCGATGAACCCAATGCGGTCAAGGCCGATGGTGTGCTGACGGGGGCGACGGTGGTGCTCACCGGCACCCTTCCCACGCTCTCGCGCGGCGAAGCCACGGCGCTCATCGAAAACGCCGGAGGGCGGGTGACGAGCAGCGTCTCTCGGAAAACCACGTTCGTCGTCGCCGGCGAGGAGGCCGGCAGCAAACTGGACAAGGCGCGGGAACTCGAGGTGCCGGTGCTGGATGAAGCGGGGCTGCTGGAGCGGCTGGCGGGCGAGGGGTGATGGGGAGACCGGAACCCCACCTCGATATGCGCCCGGCATGCTCCGTCACACAGCAGGACATTGCCGGCCGCTTGACGTGACGGGCCCAGTGCGCGAGCGTCACGGGAACATGAGCACCTCGATCTCCGCCCAGTTGCCGGTTGCCGCGCGCACCGTGACCGTCCCCCTGGAATTCTTCACGGGACTCCAGCAGGCCGTGCATCAGCTTCGCGAGGGCGGCGATCTCTCGTCGCTCGACGCCATTCGTGACGCCGGTTACGCCGCCGGTCAGGCGCTCTTCGATCACTTTGCGGAATGGCTCGCGCAGCAGGGTGAAGAAGCGCCGGCGGATGTGGCGGACGGGCGGTTCCCCTGGCTGCTGGAAGCCTTCCTGCACGCGCAGGGATGGGGGCGGGCCGAACTCGTGCCGGTCAGCGAGGCCGTGATGGCCCTCGACGTGTCCGACTGGAGTGAAGCCAGCGGCCTCCATGCCGGGCAAGGGTGTCTGGTGACCACCGGACTGTTCGCCGGCTTCTTCGGCCGTCTGGCCGCGGCGCCGATTTGTGTGCTGGAAGTGGACCCGCCCGATATGGCCCCGGGGCGCAGCCGGTTTCTCCTGGGCTCAGTGGACGTCCTGGAGTACGTCTGGGAAGCCATGGAACGCGGCATCCCCTACGAGCACGCCGCGGCGAGCGCCTGACGGCCCGACGCGCGGCGATTGATGCGCGGCGATTGACGCCCGGCGCCGCCAGCGAATCCGGCGCGTTCGCCGGCGCCGGGTTCAGACCACCGGCTGCGGCAACAACCCGGCGTACTTCGGATTGGGGCGGAGTTCCCCGTCCACCAGGATCTCCCGGTCCCACGGCAACACGATCATGGCCTGCGTGGCCAGCGCGTGATAGTCGGGCGCGTAGGGGCCGGTGCGGAAGCTCACGGCCGAGCGCACTTCGCGGGCCCCCGCATTGACCACGGCGCCCACCGCCAGCCGGAGCGTCTGCCCCGAATCGCAGGTCTCGTCGACCACGAGCACCCGTTTGCCGCGCACCTCCGCCGGTGCCGCGCCAAACACCGCGGGCGTCTCCCGCACCTGCTCGGCGCTGTAGCGTCGCGAGATCAGGATGGAGTGGAACGGGCAATCGAGAATGGCTGCCACGGCCGCCCCGGGCACGACACCGGCGGTCGCGACACCGATCACCAGATCCGGTGTCCACTCCCGCGCAACCCGCACGGCCAGCGCGCGCGCCAGTTCGCCGAAGAGCGGCCAATCGACGATGAGCACCCCTTTGCTGGGATCGGGGGCGTACGGCTGCGGTGTGGACATCGACGGCTCCGGTGAAAACGATGGCGTATCGCGGAGTCTAGCCCCCGCGGCATGGCGCTCGCAACGAGGTCTTTGCACCAACTTGTAGGCGCGCTCACCGCGCGATAGCTTGGCATGAGCTGGCTGAGAGCTTGGCACGTGACTGGCGACGATTGCCCTGCGCGGTCGTCGCACCTCTTTTCCCTCACGAATCACTGCGAGCGCATGACTTGGTGGCGCCGCCTCGTGGGCGGCTCGTCGGCACGGGGCTCGGGGCGACCCGACTTTCTCACCGAAGCGCTCGATCTCGAAGCGCGCGGGGATTACGCCAACGCGCTCACATCGTATCGTCTGGCATTGCGTGAACGCCCCGACGACCTCGGAGTTCTGCAGAACATCGCCATCGCCTTCTCCAAGACGGGACAACCGGAGGAGGCCATCCGCACGTACCGCCGGGCGCTGCAGCTCGATCCCGATCTGGCGGGCGCACACTACGGCCTCGCGTTCCTGCTGCTCAAACGCAGTGACACGGTACACGCCGGCATGCACCTCGATGCCTATCTGCGCACCAGCCGCGCCGACGATCCGCAGGCGGCGAAGTTCCGCGCGCACGCCGAACGCACGCTGCAGCAGTTGCAGAATGCCTCGGCGATGGAATCGGACGGCGGCATCCCGGGCGACCAGACCTCCGGAGACACCGGTGGTGATGCGGGTGACTGGAATGACGGCGGCGATGCCGGTCCGGACACACAATCCGCTGGCGGGCACTGATCCATGGGACGGGTCCTGTCGATCGTCAGTCAGAAAGGGGGAGTTGGCAAGACCACGACCGCGGTGAACCTCGCGGTGGCCTTCGCACGACGCGGCCTCAAGACCTTGCTGGTGGATACCGATCCCCAGGGGGCGGTTCGCTACGGTGTCGGGCTGCGTCGGGGGCATCCGACCGTGGGGTTCGACGACTATCTGCGCGGAGAACGGTCGCTGCGGGAAGTGATTCTGCCCACGGCGCTGCCCTGGTTGCGTGTGATTCTCGCCGGTTCGGTGAGTGATACGGCCGATCACACCGCATTCCAGCGTGCGGTCGGCGAGACCAGCATGCTCGGGGACCTGCTCGCGATGGCGCGTGAACGATGCCATGTGGTGGTGGTGGACACCCCGCCCGGACTGGGGGCGATCACCCGCCGGGTGCTCGCCGCCAGTCAGCACGTGGTGGTGCCCCTGCAGTGCGAACCCCTCGCGTTGCAGACCACCCCACAGATTCTACGGGCCATTCAGGATGTGATTGCCGAGAACGACGAGCTCACCCTCGAAGGGATTCTCCTCACGATGCATGAGGAAGGGAACCCGGCGACCGAGCGCGTCGTACACTATGTGCGCGAGCATCTGCCGCAACATCTGATTTTTGATGTGCCGGTTCCCAGAACACCGGCCACGGCCGATGCCTTCGCCGCCGGACAGCCGGTGGTACTGCGGACCCCCGCCGACCCCGCCAGTCAGGCGTATATCAACATCGCCACCCGACTCGCTGAACGGTTCGCGTGAAACTGAAGATCCCCGGCGTCCTCATCGCCGGCCTGTTGGTTGCAGGGGCCTGCGCGGACGTCGGATCGGGCCCTGACGTTCCGATGTCCATCGAGCTGCGACCGTTCCCGTCGCCATCGGTGGTCATCGGTGACACGCTGCGCAACGAAGCCGGCGTGGTCACGCCCGTGCACGCCATCGTGCGGAACAGCGCGGGCGACGAGATCGCCGATGCCCGCCCGTATTATCTCTACGCCGATTTCAATCGCGATTCGGCCATCACCGTGGATTCGGTGGGCGGCGTGATCGTGGCCCACAAAGCCCTGGCGTTGCCCGAGGGCCGCATTGCCGCCCGCATCGGCTCGAATCTGCAGGTCCTGCGCTCCATCATCGTCACAGAGGCGCCGGACACGGTCACCGGCACCGCGCCGGGTAAACTCGAACTCATCGTGCCCGACACGGCCAGCAAGAACACCACCCAGGGGTTCGCCGTGTCGGTGCGGCATACCAAGGGCACCCCGTCGAATGTGAATGGATGGGTGGTGCGGTACCAGTTGCTGCATCCGGCCAACCCCTCCAACGACACCAGCGCGGCAGCCTATCTCGTGAGCGGCGAAAGCCAGTCGGCATCGGTCATCGATACCACCGACAGTGGCGGCACGGCCTCGCGCCGTGTGCGGGTGCGCCCCCTGCTCTTTCCCGATCCGTCCACGCCCAAAGCAACGGATTCGGTGGTCGTGCAGGTGACCGTGCGGTACAAGGGCCAGCTGGTGGGCGGCACACCACTCCGATTGGTCGCGCCGGTCAGTCGCTGATTCCGCGGGAGATCTCCTGCCGGGATCTCCCGAAGGGCCCTCCCGCCCTTCGTCCCCCGGCCGCACTTTCCGAAGTATGTCCTCTCCCACCCAATACGCTTCGGGGGGCCCCCGCCCCGCCCCCGGCACGATCAACCGTCTCTTCTTCGATGCGGTCGAGCGCTTCGATCGTGCGGACGCCGTATTACACAAAGTCAACGGTGTCTGGGAACCGTTGAGCCATCGGACGATTCTCGACCGGGTGCGTCGCACGGCGCTGGGCCTGGCGCAACTCGGCGTGGCAGCCCATGAACGCGTGGCCCTGCTCTCCGAGAACCGGCCAGAGTGGTTGATCGTCGACTACGCCTGCTCCTGCAGTTCTTTCACCGACGTCCCCATCTACTCGACGCTGCCGGCGGAACAGATCCCCTATCTGCTCAACGATTCGGGGGCGCGTGTGGTGTTCGTGTCCACCCCCGAGCAGGCGCGGAAGATCCAGTCGGTGCGTTCGCAGGTACCGGGCGTGCAGTGGGTGATCGGGTTCTCGGCCGGCAAGGAAGACGGCTGCGACATGACGCTGGCGGAGCTCGAGGCCATGGGGGCCGCGGAGGATTCCCCGGAGCGCGCCACGCTGTTCAAGGAAGCCGCACTCGGCGCGGCCCCCGATCATTTGTTGACACTGATCTACACCTCGGGGACCACTGGCAATCCGAAGGGTGTCATGCTGACGCATGACAACATCCATTCGAACGTGGAGGCCGTGCGGCAGATCCTGAATGTGAGCACGTCGGATCTCGCCCTCAGCTTCCTGCCCCTGAGTCATATCTTCGAGCGCACGGGCGACTATTTCCTGTTCGCGGTGGGCTGTCGCATCGCGTATGCGGAATCGATCGACACGGTGCCCGTGAACATGAGCGAACTCAAGCCGTCGCTCATGATGTCGGTTCCGCGTCTCTACGAGAAGATCTACGCGCGTGTGCTGGAGAATGCCGTCACCGGCGGGGGGCTCAAGAAGCGCATCTTCTACTGGGCCCGCCGCACGGGCGAGCGCTGGGCCGATCAGAAGCTGGCGTCGGGACGCGATCCCGGCGGACTGCTGGCCCTGCAGTACGACCTCGCACAGAAGCTGGTGTTCTCGAAACTCAGAGAACGCACCGGCGGCAATCTCCGGTATTTCGTGTCGGGTGGTGCGCCGCTGGCGCCCGAGATCGCCAAATTCTTCTACGCGGCGGGGCTGGTCATTCTCGAGGGATACGGCCTCACCGAAACCTCACCGGTGATCACCTGCAACACGCTCACCGCGTATCGGCTGGGCACCGTGGGCCGTCCCATCGCGGGTGTGGAAGTGATGATCGCTCCCGATGGCGAGATCCTCTCGCGCGGCCCGCACATCATGCACGGCTACTTCAACAATCCTTCGGCCACCGCGGAATCCATCGATGCCGAAGGATGGTTTCACACGGGTGACATCGGCGTGCTCAACGACGGATTTCTGAGCATCACCGATCGCAAGAAGGACATCATCGTCACGGCCGGCGGCAAGAACATCGCGCCACAGCCGATCGAGAACCTGATCAAGACGAACAAGTACGTCTCGCAGGCCGTGATGATCGGCGACAAGCGCAAGTTCCCGGTGGTGTTGATCGTGCCGAACTGGGATCAGCTCGAAAAATGGGCGGCGGCCCAGAGCATCGTGTGGACATCACGGGCCGAACTCCTCAAGATGCCGACCATCCACGCGAAGATGGAGAAGGAGGTCAAGTCGCAGCTCACCGGCCTGGCCAGCTTCGAGATGCCCAAGAAGATCGCGTTGCTCGAACACGATTTCACGATCGAGCGGGGCGAGCTCACACCGAAGCTGAGTGTGAAGCGTCGTGTGATCGACAAGACGTACAAGGATCTCATCGACAGTCTGTACGCCGAGGCCCACTGAGAGGCGCCTCGGGGGACGCGTTACGTCTCCGGCGGCTGACGGCGCAGTGTCACGAGGCCGCCGGTGGCGACCGTCACTTCACCCACCCACTCGACGTCATCGCGGGCGACCGTGCGCACGTCCACGATCGTTTCCGGCGGCAGCGCGGGCGTGACTGGCGTGACGAGCCGGCCACCCGTCCTCACCGCACGTATGATACCGGCAGCGAGTGAAGGCGACGTCTGACCTGTCGCCGGAAACATCGTCCGATCGAATGCTGCCGCAGCCAGCGTACCGGTGCCCAACGGAAGACGCGGGCCGATCTGCAGCATGGAGACACCCGGTTCCGTGAAGATGTTTCCGGTGATGGTGGTGTCGACAACCACCACCGGTGCACCGGTGAGTGCGGCATACGCATCCGCCACCGCGGCGTATCGTCCGGCGAGCAACACCGGCGTGAGTCCTCCCAGCACACCGAGCTGCGCGGCCAGTCGGACGACGTCGGGTGCCCCCTGCGCCGCACCGATGCCATCCGGCGGCGGCGACGCCGTGGATGACACAGGGGGCGATGCCCCACCAAAGAGTCCTACGCCATCCTCCACGCGGAACTCGGCGCCACACACCGGGCAGGCGAGATCGGCTTCCAGCAGTCGTGTGCCGTCCGCACGATGCACCATGGCCACCAGCCATGACTCGGCGTGGTCCTGAGGACAGCGCAGTGCGTCGAGAAGATCCCGGTGCATCGCCAGCGATACCGTGAACGCGCGAGCCGTCAGGTCCGGCTCAACCGCAGCTCGTCGATGTTGACGTGCGCGGGGCGTGTGAGAGCCCACAGTACGGCATCGGCCACGTCGTCGGCGCGCAGCATGGCGGCGCGGGGCGGGAAACCCGGCGTGTTGTCGGGATCGATGGGATCCCAGATGGGCGTGTCGGTGGCGGCCGGTGAGATGAGCGTACAGCGTACACCACTGCCGGCGAGTTCGGTGCGCAAGACTTCGTGCAGGGCGCGGGCTCCGAACTTCGAGGCGGCATAGGCGCCATTGCCTCCGAAGATGTGCCGGTCGGATACCGACCCGATGGTCACGATGTCACCACGTCCCGCTGCACGGAGCGCCGGCAGCAGCGCATGCAGCACACGAAAGGGTCCGATGAGATTGACCTGAAGTGTCTGCTCGAACAGCGCCGGATCCGTGTCGCTCACGGCGGCGAGCGGAAACAGCCCCGCGTTGCTGACGAGAATATCGGGGAGATGCTTCGCCGTCTGCAGTTCCTCCAGCAGACGGTTCATCGACACGGGATCCGTCACGTCACCGACGTGCACATGGGCCGGCACATGCGCGGGCAGCTGATCAGGCATCTGCGCAGGCCCCTCGGCGGTACTGATTTCCGCCGCCACCGCCTCGAGTGCCGTTCGTGAACGCGCCAGCAAATGCACGGTGGCACCGGCGGCGCCCAGTGCACGGGCCACCGCCCGCCCGATGCCGCGCGAAGCGCCGGTCACGAGTGCGCGCCGCCCGGTCAGCGCAGGGATCGCCTGGTGTGCCATGGAGATGCGGAGGTGAGTCTCAGGCGTGCGCCGAGGGGTGGGCCAGACGGAGGAATTCGCTGCGGGTCTTGGCATCGTCGCGGAACACGCCGCGCAACGACGAGGTGATGGTGCGCGAGTTCTGCTTCTCCACGCCGCGCATCATCATGCAGAGATGCACGGCCTCGATCACCACGCCGACACCCTTGGGCTGCAGGACCTCCACCAGCGCGTTGGCGATCTGTTCCCCCAGGCGCTCCTGCACCTGCAACCGGCGCGCGAACACTTCCACGACGCGGGGCAGCTTGCTGAGACCGACGATCCTGCCGTCGGGGATGTAGGCGATGTGGACCTTGCCGAAAAACGGCAGCATGTGGTGTTCGCACATCGAGTACATCTCGATATCACGCACCATCACCATGTTCTCGTGGTCTTCCTCGAACAGCGCATCGCCGATCACGGAGCGTGGATCGAGATCGTACCCCCGCGTGAGCCAGGCCATGGAGCGCGCCACGCGGCCGGGAGTTTTGAGTAACCCGTCGCGGGTGGGGTCCTCCCCGACGAGTTCGAGCTGCCGGCGGACGATCTGCTCGAACTCCGCCGTGCAGGGGCCGGTGAGCGGCATCTCGTCGGGATCCCCGGCGATCGGTGCCGCCTGATTCGACGCGCCGTCGCGCACGGGCTCACTCCCCCGAATAGTCGACATAATTGTTCTCGGTCTCCCAGAGTCGCAGCCGCTGCAACGTGGCGGGCGCGATCGCCGGCGCCAGCACGCGCCACATGGCGACGATGATGTTTTCCGTCGTGGGATTGATGTCCCGCATGTACGGGACATCGAGATTGAAATTGCGGTGATCGGTGTGGTCGAGCACTTCGCGTTCGACGATGCCCCGCAATACGCCCAGATCGATCACATACCCCGTGCGTTCATCCACCGGCCCGCGCACGGACACATCGAGCGTGTAATTGTGCCCGTGCCAGTTCGGATTGTTGCACTTGCCGAACAGTCGCGCGTTTTCCGCGTCGGAGAGCGCCGGGTTGTGGACACGATGCGCCGCGTTGAAACGCAGACGCCGGGTCACGGTGACAATGGGCATGCCGTTTGAACCAACGTGAGGAGGATGGAGTTCCGGCAAAGACGAAGGCCCCGCCACATGGACGGGGCCCTCGGAAAAACACGGGAACGAAGAGGGGTTCCTGAAGCCCAATGGAAAGGATGAGACCCTCACCGCGCTTCCGCCTTCCCCGCACTGGGGCATGACGTTCACACCGTTTGTCGAGCCCTCTCTATGAGCTTATCGGCTCAAGAAGTAAGTCTCTCCGCCCCGCTACTTCGGAGAAGCTACCAATGGCGCGCGGGGCACGCAATGTGTGGAGTGCGCCGACTGTGCCGGGCATCCGGATGGACTCGGCGCCACGGCGTCATGATATCCATGAGGGAGCAGGGAGGAGCTGGTCAGGAGGGAGAGCAATAGCAACCGCAATAGCAACCGCAATCGCAACATCGATGGCGGGGGCGTGGGGTGCGAAGTAGATTTCAGAGATGGACATCTACATCGCCGCGGGAATCGTGATGCTGCTCGCCTGGGGCGGGCTGACGATCGGCACGGACGCACCGGGTGTGGTGCATCTGCTGCTCACCGGTGGTGTGTTCCTCATCATCTGGCGCATCGTGGTGCGTGATACGCCGGACGGCCCCGCCGAAGACCGCACACGCAGCGGCAAGCGGTAGACCCCTCGGCGCGATCGGGGGCCTGACCGGCCACGACCTCCGCCGTCAGATCTCCCAGTTCGAGAGCACCATGCCATCGGCCGGCGGCAGTTCGCTCCAGCCGTAGACGCTCATACGCAGGTCGGTCCATCGGACACGCGCGCGCAACGCGATCAACGCGCGATAGGCATCGGGGTAATCGCCCTGCAACCGTACCGCGAGGCGCCGAGTGCCGGTACGTCGCGCCAGGTCGGTGAGCGCGCCGATCAATCGCGGCAGATTGGCCTGCCGCGCCAGCACGAGCTTGAGCACCCGCAGTTCGTCGCGCGTGCGACCGTCCACGAGTGGCGCCGAATGACAGAGCGCAAATCCGTCCGGTTCCTCGAGCGAGCCGATGATGACCGTGTCGCCCAGGGCGTGTTTGTCCGTGAGTTCGATTTCGCGCGTGAAATCGTA
The DNA here is from genome assembly GCF_037190085.1 of Gemmatimonas aurantiaca. Taxonomy (NCBI): domain Bacteria; kingdom Pseudomonadati; phylum Gemmatimonadota; class Gemmatimonadia; order Gemmatimonadales; family Gemmatimonadaceae; genus Gemmatimonas; species Gemmatimonas aurantiaca. The sequence goes on along the minus strand of NZ_JBBCJO010000001.1, from coordinate 300,180 downwards.
TCCCGGCATCACCTGCGCGGTGAGTGCGCGACAGGCCTCCACCACGGCCACCTTCTGCTGCGATGAACAACGCGACAGCAATTGCGGCGGGTGCTCGGCCGTGGTGGCTTCGAGAGTGAGCGTGACCGTGAGACGTCCCGGTACGAATCCGAGATGCGAGTAGAAGCCGATGTTCTCCAT